>JBLYYW010000458.1:0-11206 GCA_048550155.1 Acidimicrobiales bacterium
AGCTCACGCTCCTGTCGGCGGGCGAGGTTCTTGGCGGTTTGAGGGTCTTCGGACTGCTGGATCAGGGCCAAGGTCTGGAGCACGGAATCATGGATATGGGCCCCCACCTCAGCTCGTTCGTCGGAGCGGATGCGGGCCTGACGTTCGGCATCGAAATCGCTCAACACTTGATAGAGCCATGGACCCGCCACAACGACGGTTCCCACCAGGGCGATGAAGCCGACGCCGACCGTGAAGGGGAGCGCGTCGATCTGAGCGAGGATGAGTGTCAGGCCCAGCACCACGGCCACCAGCCCGCCGGCGAGCTGTCGAATTCGCTCCCTACCCGGCATCTCGCTCTGGTCGATCGAACTCGTTCGCCATGCCAGCCCCAGACCCATCGCCACGGTTGCCAGGCCATAGCCCAGCCCTTCGTCGCTTGGAAGCAGTGGTCCACCACCCGCAGCGATTCCGATGGTGATCAGCACGACGGCGAAGAGGCGATGGGCCTCTGATTTGCCTCGCAGACCAATCGATTCTCGTCGTGAACCGCCGAGGCCGGCACTCTGGGCCCACCGCAGCAGGGCCCACAGAATGATGTAGATGAATCCTCCCAGCCCGTTGATGGCGAACAGGATGACGAACGCGATTCGGATCCAGCTCCGGGGAACTCCAAGCTCTCGGGCCACGCCGCTGGCCACACCGGCTACGACAGCGTTTTCCTCGTCGAGTTCGGGCAGCCGCCAGTTGGCGTGCCGGATCGTTGCCGTCGGGTCAAAGGTGCTCGACGGTGAATCACCAGTTGGCATGGGTTCTCATTGTCGCATGGGATGACGCCCACAGCATCGGGGTTCTACCCTGACATGACCCTGAGGGTTCTCAGGGTGCGGTCAAGGTTCCTCCTGATGGGTCAACGCGCCATGCGGGAGGAGGATCGAAACATGAACACATCAGCCGACACCTCATCATCACCAACAAACCTGCCAGCTCCCGAACAGCGGCTCCGACGCTCCGTTGACGGTTCGATCGGCGGCGTCGCCAAGGGTCTCGCCAAATTCTTCAAGGTCGAAGTCAAATGGGTGCGGCTCGCATTCCTCGTCAGCCTCCTGTTCGGTGGTGTCGGATTCCTGGCCTACATCGCCCTCTGGGCAGGGCTTCCCGATGAACATGACCCTCGGGCCGCCAAATTCGCAGTGACCCAGGACCTCTCCCGTCTGGTTGTTGCCGGCATCTTCGGGGTTTTCGCCCTCGGAGCGATGAGCGGTGCAGCCGGCATCTCAGCTGGGCTCCTCCTGCCCGCCATTCTCGTGGGCGGCGGAATCTACATCCTCAGCCAAGACAAGAATTCCGAGCCGGCTGTTGGAGGGCAGCACCCAAAAGCTGAAACCTCGGCCGCCGACACGGGGACGGTGCCACCGCCACCACCACCGGCGACCGAGGTTCCCGACGATCGTGACCCTCTGCTGGTCGAAGCGGAGCGCCTGATGACCGGTGAGGCCTTCATCGACCCCTCCGGGCCCGAGACCTTCGCCAACGATCCCGGCCATTGGGCGATGACCCGCACCGAAGAAGTTGCGGTGGCAACCCGTCGCCGGCGCCCCCCGATCGTCACGTTCGCTCTCGGCGCGGCAGCGCTGGTGAGCGCACTGCTGCTGGTGACCGGAGCCGGGGTGCCGTTGTTCGTCTATCCGTTCATCCTTCTCGGCTTTGCCATCTTCGGATTCTTCGCCAGCTTGTTCTTCCGGCGCCCCGCTTGGGCACTGATCCCGATCGCGTTTCTTTCATTCGGCGTGGCGATGTCGACGCTGTTTGCGACCGAGGTGTTCGAGGACGGTGTTGGAGAGCGGACCTTCGATATCGACAGCCTCGGCGTGCCGGGTGTCCCCACGATCGGCTCTAGTTCAGAAGTGGTGGAGACATACAGCCTGGGGGCCGGCAACATGGTGCTCGATTTCGACGATCTGGAGCTGTCCGAGGATCAGACCGTGAGCGCTGAGCTCATTGCCGGGCTGCTCGAGCTGGACCTCCCCGACGAGCTCCGGACCGAGGTTGTTCTGGTCGAAGGCGGCGATGTCACATTCGGTGATCGCGTCAACAGAAACTTCCGGGACGGCGACACGCTTGTGTTCAATTCCGATGTCGATGGCCCAACGCTCACCATCGAAACCGATCTCAAGGTGGGCGAGATCGAGCTCGACATGAACTCCGACGAATACGTGCTCGACTGAAACGCCGATCCGAACCGCCTGACGCTGAAGAGTGTCTCACCCCGCGAATAGGTTCGGGTTCATGGCAAGCTTGACGATCCAACCGGTGAGGCCAACTGCAGACGAGGTGACCAATGAGGTCACCCGTCATGTCCAGACACTGGCCGGGCCCGACGCCCGGCCACGGCCCGAGCAGCTGGCCGCGGTACACGCGATGCTGGTCGATGGGCATCGCACCCTTCTGGTGGCCCGGACCGGATTCGGGAAGTCGGCCGTGTACTTCTCGGCCACGCGAATCCTTCGAGATCGTGGCTGGGGCCCCACGGTGGTGATTTCACCCCTGTTGGCACTGATGCGGGATCAGGTAGCAGCCGCAGAGAAGCTCGGTCTCCGCGCTGTCTCGATCAATTCGGCCAACAACGATGCCTGGCTCGAGATCGAGGAACAGGTCATTGCCGACCACGTCGACCTGCTGCTCATCTCCCCCGAGCGGCTCGCCAACCGCCGATTCGTAGCTCAGGTGTTCCAGACCATCCGGCAACGGCCGTTCGCCCTCGTGTGCGATGAAGCACACTGCATCTCGGACTGGGGCCACGATTTCCGCCCCGATTACCGGCGTCTCCGTCGCCTGCTCAACGAGCTCAGTCCTGACACACCGGTGTTGGCCACCACCGCAACCGCAAACCAGCGGGTCACCGATGATGTGGCAGCTCAGCTCGGCGACGACACCACGGTCTTGCGAACCTCGCTGGACAGAACATCGCTGCATCTCTCCGTCGTCGATCTGCCCGACGATGCCCACCGCCTCGCGTGGTTGGGGCAAACGATCACACAACTCGAGGGGTCCGGAATCGTCTACTGCCTCACGGTTGCCCAAGCCGAGACAACGGCCGAATGGCTCCGTCGTTCCGGTGTCAGCGCGCACGCCTACAGCGGTGCGGTCGCGCCCGAAGAACGTTTGAAGCTCGAGGACGGCCTGCGAACCAACGAGATCAAGGCCCTGGTCGCCACTTCGGCGCTCGGAATGGGGTTCGACAAGGCGGATCTGGCCTTCTGCATCCACATGGGCCTGCCGCCGTCACCGGTGGCGTACTACCAACAGATCGGCAGGGCTGGCCGGGCCATCGATCGAGCCGAGGTGATCGCCGTACCTCGACCCCACGAAGACGAGCAGGTGTGGAAATGGTTCGAATCGGTTTCGATGCCGTCGGAGCAGGTGTGCTGGACCGTCCTCGACCAGCTCAACTCGGTGTCGCCCACCTCGGTCGCTCAACTCGAGGTGAGTGCCAATCTGGGCCGCTCCCGGCTGGGGACTCTGCTCAGCATTCTCGACGTCGACGGAGCCGTCGCCCGTGAGCGCAGCGGTTGGATCCGCACCCAGAACCCGTGGGTCTACAACTCCGAGATGGTGTCGAGTCTGCGTGAGCTGCGCCGCGAGGAAAGTGACCAGATGCGTCACTGGGCAACCCGGGAGGGCTGTCGTCTTCGGTACCTGCGAGACGCCCTGGATGATCCGGAGGCAGACGATTGCGGTCGCTGCGATCACTGCACTGATCTGAGCTGGCGGATTCAGCCCGATCCCACGCTCGTCGCTCACGCATCGGAGCTCCTGCGAGGCGACGACATCGTCATCGAACCTCGCAAACAATGGCCGGCCGGGTTGGACAGGGTGAAGGGCCGAATCAAGACCCAGGCCGAGCCTGGCCGAGCGTTGGCTCGGATGGGTGACGGTGGGTGGAACCCGATCGTGCAGAAACTCATCGACGACGCCGATGCCGATCGTCGCCCCGAGATCCCTGCCGAACTTGTCACGGCGTGCGCCCGCGTGCTGAAGCGCTGGGATTGGAACGGCCGACCCACCTGGGTCTGTGCGATGCCGTCTCGACGCCGTCGCGAGCTCGTGGTCGGCCTTGCGGAGGCAATCGGATCGCTGGGCAAGCTTCCTGTCTACTACCCACTGCAGTCGGTAGAGGGCAGTGTGGTCTTTCAAGACGAGATGTCGAACTCGGCCCATCAGGTGAACAACGCACTGGACCGCCTGATGATCGACCCGAATGGAATGCCCACGCCTCAACTGTTGGGGGGACCGGTGCTTCTGATCGACGAGGAGTGTAGGAGTCGTTGGACGTTCACCGCAGCGGCGTCGCTCCTGATCGAAGCCGGAGCGTCTGCGGTGCTGCCGTTTGCGCTGCGGTCGTTCTAGGTGCCCGGACTCAGGCCACCAGTGCAGTGAGCGCTGCGTCGATCATGGTCGAGACTGCATCCCGTACGATCGTTCGGTCCGGGTTGTAGCCCTCCATCGATTCGTCGTTGTCGGCCAGTGGGTTGCCGTCGACCGCCAGGATCGCACCGGCACGAACCGCTGCCAGAGACGACGTGACGAAGAGGGCGGCGCACTCCATTTCCACTGCGATACAGCGGGCCCGCTGCCACATGGGAAGGTTCGAACCGAGCACTTCGGAGGGATAGAACACGTCGCTGGTGAGCACGACACCTTGGTGGCCCCGGGGGGCTGCCTGCAACAGTGCAGTGGTGATTCCCGGGTCAGCTACCGCAGGATAGGTGGGGGCCACGAGCCCGTGGGTATAGCCATCATCTCGGACCGCCCCGAGGGCGATGACAAGATCACCATCGGAAACCGATGATTGAAGCCCGCCGCAGGTTCCGGCCCGGACCAGATGGGTGGCGCCGCTCCGGATGATCTCGGTGAAACAAACACCAGCCCCGGCGCTACCCACGCCATGGCTCACGACCATGACATCGGTGCCGAGCCAACCGCCGCGGTAGCTGCGGTACTCGCGATTCGACGCGATCAGGTCAGCGCAGTCCAGTCGTTCCGCAACTGCTTCGGCCCGGGCAGGATCCCCGACGACCAACACCCGTTCGGGCGCTCCCGACATCGGCAGGCCAGTGATCGGAAGGGTCGTAGTCATCGACCCAGCCTAGCTATCGGTCGTGTAGGGCTCAGGAGGCGGTGAGCTCCACACGGCGATTCCTCGCCCTGCCATCACGGGTGGTGTTGGTGTCGATGGGCTCGGCTTCTCCGACACCCCTGGCCGTCAGTCGGTCAGGAGGCACCCCGAGTTCGATCAGGTAGTCCCTGGCGGCGTTGGCTCGTTCTTCGCTGAGCTTCTGGTTGCCGCCTTCGGATCCGCGGTCGTCGGTATGGCCTGCGATCTCAACCTGAACAGTCTCGTGGCGGGTGAGGATGTCAGGAACTTGGGCAAGCAACGCCTTGAACTCTTCGGTCGGTTCGTTCTTCCCGGTGGCGAAGAGCACTTCGTCTTGGAGCAGTTGGTTCAGACCGTCCAGTTCAAACTGAGCGATGGCAGCCAGTTCAGCTTGGGTCGGAGGTGGCGGCGGCGGCACCGTCACCTCGTTGACCGTTTCGATACCCGGTGACGCAGCGCCGACGGTCGCAAGCAAGGTCTGAACCGCCAACGCAGCTGCTGCGTCGTGCGCTTCTCCGACCACTTCGAAGCGGCCGTCGGCACTGGTGGCCGCGATCGTGACACCGTCGGGTACTCCAGCCAGGAAGCTCTGGAGGGCGACCACACCGTTGTCCCGACCCGTCGATGATGTCAATCCGGTTGCCACTTCGAGTTCATCCTCGACCCGAGCAGGACCCACCCGCCGACGAGCGGCGTCCACCAGTGCGTCGCGCTGGCCCTCGGTGGTCACCAGTCCGTCGAGCACGATTCCGGTCTCGCTCACCCTGGCTGTTGCGAGGAGCACACGATCTTCGATCTGGTCATCCTGGGGCTCGGCGGCGGTCGTGGTGGTTGGTTCGCTGGCGATGTCCTCAGACTGGCCCGCGTCGTCGTCGGACAACAGTGCAGGAACTGCGAGAACCGACAGTCCAAGGACGAGCAATGCGAGTAGTGAGAGGAGCCCCAAACGGGTGAGCGGCGCGTGGAGAGGGTCGATCCGACTAGTCAAGCAGACCACGCTGTACGGGCAGCGGTCTCTGCCCCGGATTGGGCCCGTGCTGCTACGATCTATCGACCCTGCCCTCGTAGCTCAGGGGATAGAGCATCGGCCTCCGGAGCCGTGTGCGGAGGTTCGAATCCTCCCGAGGGCGCCTATCAACCCGAAATTGTGTCCGGGGCTCAACAGTTGCGGCCTACAGTCGAACTGCTAACTATGGTTCGATCCACGATCCTCGATGCAGTGCACAAAGCCCTTCATGGGTTGGGCATCGACAACGTCCCTTCCGGTGTCACCGTTGAGCGCCCAGCCAATCCCGACCACGGCGATTGGAGCACCAATGCGTCGCTGGTGTGCGCCAAGATGGCCAAGAAAAACCCGCGCCAACTGGGTGAAGAATTGTTGGCTGAACTCGAAAAGGCTGACATCCCTCACGTCGACCGTCTCGATATCGCCGGTCCCGGATTCATCAATTTCGTTCTTGCCCCCACGTGGTTGCATGAGGTGCTGCGGGAGGTCGTCGCCCAGGGCACCGACCGGTACGCCCGACTCGACATCGGTGGCGGACTCGAGATCAACCTCGAGTTCGTGAGCTCCAACCCCACCGGGCCACTTCACGCCGGTGGTGGCCGCTGGGGGGCGTTCGGCGACAGCCTCGCCCGGATACTGGAACGATGCGGCTACCGACCCCATCGCGAGTTCTACATCAACGATCGCGGAACCCAGACGACGCTCTTCGGTCAGAGCCTGTCGGCCCGCAAGGGCGGCCACGACGTTCCCGATGGCGGCTACCAGGGTGACTACGTGACCGAGTGGGCCAAAGAAATGCCCGACACGGCCGACCCCGCAGCATGGGGAATCGAGCGAGCACTCAAAGAGGTCGAGGATTCGCTGGCTGCAATGCACGTGCGGTTCGACACGTGGAGCAGCGAGCGGGCCTTGGTTGCGAGCGGCGCGGTGGAAGTTGCGCTGGAAGCACTCCGCCGGAGCGGGCACGTCTACGAGAAGGACGACGCAACGTGGTTGGCCACCTCCGAGCTCGGTGACGACAAAGACCGCGTGCTGATAAAGGCCGACGGCGAATACACCTATCTCCTGCCCGATATTGCCTACCATCACGACAAATACAACCGAGGCGACATCATCATCGACATCCTGGGCGCTGACCACCACGGGTATGTACCCCGGATCCGGGCAGCTCTGGTTTTCCTGGGGCACGAACCGAACGAGTACGAGGCGATCATCGGTCAGAATGTGAAGCTGGTGCGAGGCGGGCAGGAGGTGAAGCTCAGCAAACGGTTCGGAACAATGATCGCCGTGGACGAGCTGATCGATGAGCTCGGCCCTGACGTGACCCGTTTCGCATACTTGACCCAGAGCATCGACACCTCCCAGACCATCGACATCGATGTATGGAAGGCCCAAGCCAGCGAGAACCCGGTCTATTACGTGCAGTACGCACACGCCCGTATCCACGCCATCGGCAGGGAAGCCGAGAAGCGTGGGATCGAACGCGCCCCACTCGAATCCGTGGACCTCAGCGGTCTGGTCGACCCGAACGAACTGGCCGTGCTTCGTCACCTTCTCGAGCTGGAGGAGGTTCTGCTTTCCGCAGCCCGTGATCGTGCCCCGCATCGGGTGACGACCTGGGTGCGAGAACTGGCGGCGCACTTCCACAGCTTCTACTCCCACTGCCCGATTCTCCGAAGCGACGTCGATCCCGACCTCCAACAGGCCCGGCTGTGGCTGGTCGATGCGAGCCGGGTCGGGCTGGCCATCGGACTCGATCTCTTGGGCGTCGAAGCACCGGAGCAGATGTAGGAGCCAGGGCTCGCTCGACCCTCGTACCATGCGGGGGGTGAAACCGCTGCCTTGGGGTCTGCTGCCCGACACTTCCGAACTCGGCGATTCGGGTTCGCTGACGATCGGCGGCTGCGATGTGCTCGACGTCGCCGGCGAATTCGGCACCCCGGTCTTCATCTACGACGAAGAGCACCTGCGCCGTCGGTGCCGGGAGGCTGTAGCTCTCTTCGGACGTCGTGCAACCTACGCAACCAAGGCGTTCCTGTGTGTGGCGATGGCCAGGTTGGCCTACGAGGAAGGAATGTCGCTCGACGTGGCGACCGGCGGCGAACTGCATGTTGCGCTCAGCGCTGGCGTCCCGGCTGCTCATCTGGTGTTTCACGGCAACAACAAAAGTGTGGACGAACTGCGCACGGCCATCGAGGTAGGCGTGGGGAGAATAGTCGTCGATAGTTTCGATGAGCTCGATCGCATCGACCGCTTGAACCTCGACACCGCGCCAGACATCCTCTTGCGCGTAACGCCGGGGATCGAGGCTCACACCCATGAGTTCATCGCCACCGGCCAAGACGACAGCAAGTTCGGTTTCACCGTGAGCACCGGACTGGCAGCCCAGGCCGTGGCCAGAGCCAAGGTCTCGGACACCGTGAACCTCGTCGGTATCCACGCCCATATCGGGTCACAGGTGTTTCGGGTCGAGAGCTTCGGCCAATCCCTGGATGTGCTGGCCAGCTTCGCCGTGCCTCTGGGGCTGCCCGAACTGGTGGTCGGAGGAGGGCTGGGGGTTCCCTACATAGACGGCGAGGAGGCGCCCACCATCAGCCAATGGGGCAAGATCCTGAAGGACCGAGCCGCCGCGGCAGGCATCACGGCGACGTTGGGGATCGAACCAGGCCGTTCGGTCACTGCGGGAGCAGCGATCACCGCCTACACGGTCGGAACCATCAAACCCCTCGCTGGTATTCGAACCTATGTCGCCGTCGACGGCGGTATGAGCGACAATCCTCGCCCCGTCTTGTACGGCAGCGGCTACGAGACGTTCCTGCCACGTGCGGTCACGGCGGAACGACCGATGACGGCCAGGATTGTGGGCAAACACTGCGAAAGCGGCGACATCCTGGTGCGAGAAGGGATGCTGCCGGCCGACACCGTGGTGGGGGACATCCTGGCCACACCCGTCACCGGCGCGTACGGCCACAGCATGGGCAGCAACTACAACAAGGTTCTGCGGCCGCCGGTGGTGTTCTGTGCCAACGGCGACGCTCGCCAGGTTGTACGACGCGAACGTTACGCCGATCTGCTTCTCACCGACCTGGGCTGACCCGATCGGGTCTCGGCCCTCACGAACTTCGGTGCAACGGTGTGGAACGATGAGGTGGTGCGTCGCGTGGTCCTTGCCGTTTTGCTCGTGGTCAGCCTGGTTGGATTGGCCATCCCGGCGTCCGCGGAGACGGCGCCGATTGATTCGCTGGCAGAATCTCGAATCCGAGTAACCACCAGGCTGGTCGGACTGGCTGCCGATGTCGACGGCGGGAGGACCGATCTTTCGGCCAACGGCCAGTTCGTCATCTTCGATCGATCGGGAACAGGAATCGGGGTCTTCGATTCGGTCAGGAACCAGACCGTGGTGCTGGGTGACGACACAGCTCGCCCATTCGCTGTGTCCGACAGCGGCGGCATCGCTCTCTACACGAACCTCGGCCAGCCCTATCGCTGGGATCGAGCCACGGGCGAGAACCTGGCGCTGCCATGGTCCGGGGGAGTGATCACCGACATGGCGCTTGACCAGGGTGGTGCCGTCGTCGCCTACACCGAGCAAACCGGGGGTTCGACTGGCGTGATGCGTATCTGGACCGCAGAGCGTCTCCGGCAGTTCGGGGCGACGGTCACGCCGAGCCCGGCCCGCGATGATCGTGACGTGTTCATCAGCGCCGATGGCCGTACCGCCCTGTTCCGCTCCGGCAGTGGAATCCGACGGGTCGAGGTGTCCAGCGGTATCGCCAGCTTCAGTCTGCTCACGTCGCTGACCGGACTCGACCGAGCCGGCTCTTTGCAGGTCGAAGAGGGCGATGGGTTTCCGGTCCGATTCAGAATCGGTGGCACGAACACGACCGACAGAACAGAAGTGAACTTCCCGGCTCCGGTCAACAACAATCTGAGCGGTGTTGCGATCGCCGGGAGCGGTGCGTCGGTACTGTTCCACAGCCAGGATGAGTTGTATCGGTGGCAAACCAACGGAGAGCTTCACTACCTCCAGCCGCTCACCTCATCCGCCCTCGGCGCCCCTCGTGATGCGTCGATCACCGGTCGTTTCGTGTTGACTTCCCGACCCGGTGCCACGAACGGGATTCTGGAGATCGTCGATGTGAGCGGCCCCCAGATCCCCAACGTCGACCGAGATTCGCTGCAGGGCCCCCAGCTCGGCGATCAGATCCGTCGCCTGTATCTGGCCTACTTCGACCGCGAGCCCGATGCCGCCGGGTTCGCGGCCTGGAAGGTCGTTCGAGCCACCGGGGCCTCGCTCGACGCGGTCTCCGCAGAGTTTGCAGCCTCAACAGAGTTTCAGAACACGTACGGGGCGCTCGACAACGGTGCGTTTGTTGATCTGGTCTACAACAACGTGTTGGGTCGCGATCCCGACGGCGCAGGACGGGCGTTCTGGATCGGTCAACTCGAGGCAGGCGCTACGCGCGGGTCGGTGATGACCGGGTTCTCCGAAGGCGAAGAGTTCCGTGGTCGTACCGGGACAACTGCCGCCGCCGATGCGCCTACCGCCTTCCAGATCGAACGGCTCTACCGCGCCTATTTCGACCGACCTGCCGATCAGGGCGGTTTGGATTTCTGGCTGGAGCAGTTCGCTGGTGGAGCCGACCTTGGGACCCTCAGCCAGGAGTTCGCCGGCTCTACAGAGTTCCAGAACACCTACGGTGCCCTCGACAACGCCGGCTTCGTAGACCTTGTGTACCTCAACGTTCTCGGCCGACTACCCGACGACGCAGGAAGAGCTTTCTGGTTGGATCGGCTGGACACCGAAACCAATACACGGGGACAGGTCATGATCGGGTTCAGTGAGTCGCCCGAGTTCATCATCGCCACCGACACCCTTCCTGACTAACACTCCCTCCGGGGGCCCTCCTCGCTCGCCTTCGGGCCTTCTTGTTCGTCTTCTCACTCGGCGCGGGCGCGCCTCGCTTGACGAACCGGGCCTTCGGGTTAGTGAGGAGGCGCCCTGGCGCCGAGGAACGGCGTGTTCCTGTCGCGGGAAATCGGCGTGGGCTCCGGCAGTGCCC
>JBLYYW010000459.1:0-14009 GCA_048550155.1 Acidimicrobiales bacterium
ATGCTCGACCAGTCACTCGCCCTGGCCAACTTCACGACCCATGTAGAAGTGGATGGTGAACCGCTCCCGAAATGGGCAAGCCTGTCAGGAACCTACCGAACCGGTGACGATCGATTCGTGCAGCTGCACTGCAACTTCCCACACCATGCCGCCGGCACGGCGGCGCGCCTCGGGGTGCCCGAGGACCGGGCCGAATTCGAACGAGCCATCGCCGACTGGGAAGCAGTCGACCTGGAGACGGCACTGATCGCCGACGGCATGATCGGCGCAATGTCCCGAACCCTCGATGAGTGGGCTGAGCATCCCCATGCCGTGGCCACCGCCGGTTTGCCGTTGATCGATGTGGAACCCTTGGGTCGAGGGGAGCCCGAGAAGTTTGCGCCGATGGGCGAGCGGCCGCTGTCAGGGGTACGGGTGCTGGACTGCTCCCGAGTGCTCGCTGGACCAGCTGCTGGCCAGACCTTGGCGAACCTGGGTGCCGATGTGCTGCGAGTAGGGGCAGAACATCTTCCCCACGTGGAGATTTGCGTCGTCGCGACGGGCACCGGCAAACGCAACGCGTTTCTGGACCTCCGGCGAGCCGACGCCCGAGAGAGGTTCGTGAACCTGGTCCGTGACGCCGACGCCATCCTCGACGCATTTCGGCCCGGAGCACTGGAGCAGTACGGATTCGGGCCAAACGAGATCGCCGCGATCTCGCCCCGGACCAACGTCATCCGGGTCTGCGCCTTCGATTGGGTCGGTCCGTGGGCCGGAAGAAGGGGCTTCGACTCGATCGTGCAAACGACCACGGGTATCGCCATGGCCGGGGCCGAGATGGGCAACAGCGAAACGCCGACACCGCTGCCCGTGCAGGCCCTCGACTACGCAACCGGGTTCTTTGCGGCTGCAGCAGCGATCCGCGCAGTACACCGCACCCGAACCATCGGCGGATCGACTGATTCAAAGCTCTCACTGCTGCGCACCCGGAACTGGCTGGTGGGCCTCGGTGCACCCAAGCCGTTCACGCCCGACTCGATCGTGCCTACAGCGGAACAGCTCCAGACGATCCACAGCGATTTCGGCGAGGTCGAACTGGTGCGGCCATTCATCGGCGAGTGGACCCACGGCCCCCGCCGCCTCGGAACGAGCGATGCAACCTGGCTCTGAGCTCTACCGACTCACAAGACGCGAGATCCGAGCGTCGTAGTCCTCGATTCGGTTGCGCCAGTCAAAGCGGCTGAGATCGATTCGGGTGGCGGCGAGGTCGACGTGTCGAACCGCTCTCTCGAGGGCCGAACCGAACGAACTCGGTTCGTAAAGCTCAACCTGACCGGTGACGATCTCGGGGTAGCTGAAGCCGTTGGGCAAGACCGGTCGGCACCCAGCCGCCAATGCCTCCACGACTGCGATACCGAAGAACTCGTGGCCCGTGCAGCTGACCACGATGTCGCTTTCCAGCACCCATCGCCGGTACTCCTCGATATCGAAAGGGCCGACGGCGAGCACGTGATCATCCAGGTGGTCGATCATCCGCTGGCGCACCTCGCTGGGGGGTTTCGAATCCGTACCGGCCAGCACGAGTCCGAAGTCGAGCCCGGCCGCCGTGAGCCGCTGGACTGCCCGCTCGAAGACCTGAGGGTTCTTGTCGCCGTTCCAGCGGTGGGGCCAGAGGATCACTGGCGGTCCACTCCGGGCAGGTTTTGGTTCGATCCAGGTGAGGTCCACTCCGGGGTACACGACTCGGCTCTTCTCTTCGATCCATCCCACGGTCGTGACCCGTTGTTCGGTCGGCATCGCGGCTTGGAGTCGTTCGACCTCCTCGAGCGCAACGTCCAGGTGGAACGCACTGTTGAACCAAACCTCATCGACCGCCAGCATCGACTGCCAGTTGCGGGTCGCGCTGTCCAGGTCCCACTCTCCTGTGGGGTAGGCGGCCTGCGACTCGTGCATGTAGAGCACCATCGAGGCATCAAGCCCGATGAGCGCTCGAAGAACCGATGCGTCGGTCAGGCTGCTCGCGATCACAAGGTCGGGCGAACCGTGTCGCTGGATCTGTTCGGCCAACCACGGTGCGGATGCCCTGAGCCGCCATCGCCACGCACGATCCGGCAGCCCGATCACGGTGACGTCATGTGCGCTGTGGTGGGCCAGGCCGGCCGCCCAGGCACCGTGGGAACCGCCGAGCCACGGCTCGCATACCACCACCTTCACCGCCGGAAGGGTACCGAACGAGGCAAGTAGAATTCGAACATGCGGATCGGCGAGCTGGCAGAACTGGGCGGGGTGAGCACCAAGACGATTCGATATTACGAGTCCATTGGGCTGTTGATCGAACCCGAACGAACCCACAGCGGATACCGGGACTATTCCGCCGACGCCGTTGAACGGCTCGGCTTCATTCGCGATGCTCAGGCATCGGGTCTTACGCTGGCCGAAATCGCATCGGTGCTCGAACTGAAGCAGGCCGGAGAGCGATCATGTGCCCACACAACGGCACTTCTGGAACGCCACCTGACAGAGATCGATGCTCAGATTGAGCGACTCAGTGCCGCCAGAACCGCATTGGAAGAACTGACCGGGCGGGCTCGCCAGATGGATCCGGCCAGTTGCACTGACCCCAACCGGTGCCAGATCATTTCGAGCTGACACTGCGGGCCTCTTGACCTTACAGCGGAGTGGAAGGTTTATGATGTAGTGAATGGAGGCTGTAGCAGAACGGACTGATATTGCGGTGACGGGGATGACCTGTGCTGCATGCGCCAACCGGGTGGCGAGCCAACTGGAGAAGGTGGACGGTGTCGAAGAGGCCTCGGTCAACTTCGCCACCGGCAAAGCCACCATCGTCCACAACACAGACGTGTTGGACTTGAACCAGGCAATCGAGTCCATCGGGTACGGCATTGCACCGCCCGAGACTTCGGTGGAGGAGATCGAGGCCGAGCGCGAGCACGACCTCGGCCGGCGACTCGTTGTTGCTGTCACCCTGGCCCTGCCGGCCATGTTGATCGGGATGATCCCAGGTCTTCGGTTCGACGGCTGGGAATGGGTTGTTGCGGCTCTCGCCACCCCGGTGATCTTCTGGTCCGGATGGCCGTTTCACCGGGCTGCGCTACTGAACCTGCGCCACCACTCGACCACTATGGACACCCTCGTTTCAATGGGCTCCACCGCCGCGTGGCTCTGGTCCGCAGTTGTCCTGGTTGCCGGCGTAGACGACGGTCACATCTATTTCGAGACCGGCGCGGTGATCGTCACCCTGATCCTTTTGGGAAAGTGGTTCGAGAGCAAAGCGAAACGGCGAACCGGCGACGCTATCCGCGCACTTGCTGATCTCGGAGCCAAAACCGTCGTGCTCGAAAACGGAACCGAGGTCGGGATCGATGCCCTCCACCCCGGCGATCGTTTCCTTGTTCGCCCGGGTGAGAAGATCGCTACCGATGGTCGTGTTGTGGAAGGCACGACGGCGGTCGACGAGTCCATGATCAGTGGAGAACCGCTTCCCGTCAGTAAGTCCGTAGGCGACGATGTGGTTGGCGCGACCGTCAATACGAACGGCTCGGTCACGGTCGAGGCCACCCGCGTCGGGTCCGACACCATGCTTGCCCAGATCATCAGGATGGTCGACGAGGCCCAGGGTGGAACCGCCAACGTCCAGCGATTGGCCGATCGGGTCGCCTCGGTCTTCGTGCCCACCGCCATCGGCATCGCCCTGGTCACGCTGATCGCATGGCTGGTGTCGGGCGCTGACGCCGACGACGCGTTCACCGCAGCCGTCGCAGTGCTCATCATCGCGTGCCCCTGTGCTCTCGGGCTTGCGACGCCACTGGCCATCATGGTCGGCACCGGCCGGGGTGCGCAGATGGGTGTGCTGATCAAGGGCGGCGAGGTCTTGGAGGACACCCGCACGATCGATGCGATCGTGCTCGACAAGACCGGCACCGTCACCGAGGGTCGCATGGAGCTGGCCGAGGTTGTAGCACCAAACGGTGACCCGAACGAGTTCCTTCAGCTGGCTGCTGCGCTCGAGTCCCGGTCCGAGCATCCCATCGCACGGGCAATCGTGACGGCCGCCGGTGATCTGTCGGGCCGGCGAGCTGAGGTGTTCCTGAACCATCCAGGCAAAGGCGTGTCGGGAACGGTGGGTGGTCGACCGGTCAGGGTCGGACGGCGTTCGTTGTTCGACTCGGTACCCGAAGAGATCGAAATTGCCATGGTGAACGCCGAGGACGCCGGTTCCACGGCTGTCCTGGTCGGTCGGCGCGGAATTGCCGAGGCCGTGCTGGTTGTGAGCGACACGATCCGGCCAACGTCGGCCAGCGCCATCGATGCGTTCCACGAGCAGGGTTTGGCGGTGACGTTGCTGACCGGTGACAACCGTCGAACCGCGGAACACGTGGGCGCGGCCGTCGACGCGGACCATGTGATCGCAGAGGTCCTCCCGGCCGACAAGGTCTCCGAGATCAAGCGGCTGCAGTCCAACGGTCACCGCGTGGCGATGGTCGGCGACGGAATCAATGACGCTCCAGCGCTCGCCCAGGCCGATCTCGGCATCGCGGTTGGAACCGGAACCGACGTGGCGATGGAGGCCTCCGATCTCACCATCGTGTCCGGCGACCTGCGAGCAGTCGCCGATGCAATCGCCCTCTCCCGGCGAACGCTGGGGACGATCAAGGGGAACCTGTTCTGGGCTTTCGCCTACAACGCCGCCGCCATTCCTCTCGCCGCGCTCGGGGTACTGAATCCCATGATCGCAGCCGGTGCGATGGGGCTGAGCTCCATTTTCGTGGTCACCAACAGCCTTCGTTTACGCACCTTCTCGGGCTACCGCCACGGCTAGCCAAAGATGAAGCCCCCGGGAGCAACGCCGCAGGTTCAGATGCGACGGACACGCGGGCCGATACCGCAGGTGACCTCGTAGTTGATCGTCCCAAGTGCGTCGGCCCATTCAGTGGCTGTGATCTCTTCCTCCCCTTGCCGACCGATCAGTACCGCCTCATCACCGGCAGCTATGGGAAGATCGCCGCAGTCGACCATAATTTGGTCCATGGTGACGACGCCGACAATCTTGCACCTCTGACCCTGAATCAACACCTCACCCGTTTCCCACCATCGTCGGGCAACTCCATCGGCATAGCCGATCGGAATGGTGGCGATATTGGCGTCACGGCTCAAAGTGGTTCGCAGTCCATACGAGAGCCGATCGCCAGCCTGGAGCCGCTTCACCAGGCTGACGGTAGACCACAATTTCATGGCAGGTGTGAGCTCAACCATGCCCATCAGCGCTGCGCTGGGAGGCATCCCATAGAGCGCGATCCCGGGGCGGACCACCTCACGGTGGGACCGTGGGAGCGCAATGGTTGCCGCCGAGTTGGCCGCATGGGTGAGGGGGATTTCAAGGCCGGCAGCTTCAAGTGTGGACAGGATGTTTTCGAACATGTCGAGCTGACGGTTGGTGTACGGATTGCCAGGCTCATCGGCGACTGCGAGATGGGTCCAGATCGACGACAGCTCCAGACCCGAGTGTCTTGCCAGATTGATCGCCGTTGAAACTGCGTCTTCTGGCCGTGCCCCCACACGATGCATCCCCGTGTCGATCATGAGATGAACCGACAGAGCAGAGCCCCGGACGGCGTCGGCCGCTGCCTGAATCCCTGGCTCGCTGTACAGCGGCGGCTCCAACCGATAGCGAACACAATCGACGAATTCTCCGGGATCGGGCTCGGAAAGTAGCCAGATCGGGAGGTCGAAACCGTCTTCTCGAAGCGAGATTCCCTCCTGTACCTGTGCGACGCCGAGGCGAGTGGCTCCACCGGCAATGGCCGCCGCAGCGGCGGTTGCGGCGCCGTGACCATAACCGTTGGCCTTCACGACGGCGCAGACTTCGCTGGTCAGTGCGCGGCCAGCGAGGGTCGCAGTGTTGAGGGTGATCGCGGTCGGGTCGATCTCGGCGAACGCCCGAGCCATCTAGCTCACGTCCGCCGAGAGCCCAGGAGCCACGATGATCCTGTCCAGGACGTGCGCCATCTGGCCTGGTTCGAGGTGGGTTGCACCGATCATCGTGAGGCCGTTGACAACGGCGTCGGATCGAGCCCATGCCAGCACCTGACGACGTTCATCGTTCCGGCCATTCCAACCGTCATGCCGTGAACCCTCGATCAGAAAGTTGGCCAAGTGCTGTGCTCCGGGGCCGTCGAGTTCATCGAGCCAGGCCGAAAGCCATTTGACCATCGGCAGCCCGAGATGAATGAGATGGCCGAGCACATCGCCGGCGTTGGCCGATTCAGGGTGGGTCATGAGAGTGGTGAGCCACCAGCCGTCCGCCCAGCCGGTGATCGCCTGAACCGCCGGCATGTCCCACTCGAGCCAGTCGGCACTGCGTAGCAAGTCGAAGACCTCGTAGGGTTCCCGGTCATGCAGCTGGTCGAGAGAGATGAGTTCGAAGAGCCTCACCAACGAAGCCTCGAGGTCCGTGGCAGCGATCGCCAGGGCCGCGTCGGCAGCGAGTTCGTCGATCAGGACCCTGTCGGTGGGGAATTCCTGGCGCAACACTTCGAGTGCGTCGGTGAGCGGTCGTGAGAGCACGCTTCTTACGTTAGGCGGCGAGACGGGCGGCCAGCGATCCGTTGGCTACTGGAGGAACCGCGTTCGCTCTTCTGGAGTTGGGACGCGACAGTTGTCTCGCTTTCCGCAGATGCGGTATCGGTTCTTCGCGAGCATCCGGTAGAAGAAGTCGCGAATCGGTCGGGGAATGACGATGAACCCGTAGGCCAACCTCCACGGCATTCCGAGGCGGCGGGCGATGCGAAGCACCGCGGTTGATCGCACGTAGGTTGAACCGTTCTCCCACAGCACGAGCGTGTCTGCCTCGAACACGTCGAGGTTCGCCTGACGGACAATCTCCTCACCTGCTTCGCTCTGGTTCGGCGCGAATTGGAACACGGCGTCCCGGTCACGCCTGATGATGAAGTCGACGGTTGCGTTGCACAGATTGCAGACACCGTCGAAGATGATGACCGGTTGTTCCACGTCCGAATCTAGCCGATCCAGCGGATCGCCAGATCCGAGATCGGAGCCGTGAGGATGTCGACCACCGGCACATCGGCCAGAAGGTCGTCGCGGAACGTGGGTTCGCGCTCGGTGACAACATCTACCAGGCCGCGATACCGACTGCGGTAGCCCTGCAGCACTGCCCGGGCGGTGTGAGTGTCGAGAGCGGGCGCCAGCTTGAGATGGCACAGGGTGATTCCAGTGGCTTCGGAATCCTTGACCTCTGGAACGATCAGAACCACCCGACCATCCGAACCGACGGTCACCAACACTGCCCGCTCGGCTGCCACGCGGTGTTTGTTACCTCGCAGCACGGGATCCCGTTCTGCTCGGCTCACGAGCCCAGCCGCGATGCCGACCTTGTCCACCACATGCAAGGTCGCGGCCCGCTCCGGGTCTCCTTCAATCCGATACCGGGTGTGACCGACGACGTCTGCAACAGCTGGGTCGATGGACGAAAGCGTCCGAAGGACACGGTACGTGAGCCGATCTCGGGGGCAGCCGGTTGCCAGTACGGCCTTGACGAGATCGGTCTGCAGCAGACTCTCGTCGCTTCGGCTGATGCCGACTGTGACGGTCTTGGCCTGGTGCTTGATGGCATCGACGGGACGGGTCAGCTCCTCGATCGCTTCGGTGAGGGCGGCAGCCAGATCGTCGGCGATCACGCCCGGTGTTCCGACTTTGCCGAACTCCAGTTGGTAGGTCTCGAAGCGGTGCTGTCCCATGGCGAACCGGAGCATCGAGGCGACCTTGACCGCAGTCGAGGCTTCCAGGTGGCCGTTGTACTGGTTGGTGCGAAGCCCGTCGAAGAACGTCTGCGCAAACGGCTCGAGCTCACGGCCGAACCGAGTGAACCAGCGGTCGTCGGTCGGGTTCACGTACTGCTCTATCAATCCTCGTGCCTCGCGCAACGGCCGAGCTGATGCGTCGATCGCCAACGCTGCCTCATATCCGAACAGGTGGCCCACGACGGTCGAGAGAACGAACGCAAGCTGCTCATGGGTCTCGGGAACCGAGATGACCTCCAACGCAGCCTTGAAGCGGTTCTCCCCCTCGGTCGCGACGACGATCGGGGCGGCCTCGTGGGCTCGAAAAATGGCGACCTCTTTGGCCACATCATCGGCGTTGGAGCCCTGAAGCCCAGCAGCGCACACAAAGATCAAGGGCTCGGACGACAGGTCGATGTGCTTCTTGTCCTCGGTGATATCACAGGCGATCGACTTGTAGCAGAGCTCGCTGAGCTTGATACGCACCTCGTTCGCGGCGACGAAATTGGGCCCGTTGCCAACCATGGCCCAGTACCTACGGCTGAGAACATGACGGCCGGCCGCTACGGCAATCTCATCGCGCTTGGCGATGGTGCGCACCATGGCATCAGGCATCTCCTTCAGCGACTGAAGCAGCGACTGGACCTCGCTCTCGGGCACAGTTGCAGTGGGAGTGTGGTCGCTCACCGCCACCGCCAGCAGGAACCCCGCAGCAATCTGCGCATAGAACGCTTTGGTGGACGCAACGCTCATCTCGACATCGCGTCCGTCGGAGGTGTACAGCACGCCGTCGCTCTTGTCGACCAGATCGCTGCCGCGGCGGTTGACGATGGCGAGCACTGTGGCGCCGCGGGCTCGAAGGATATCGACGGTGCGGTTGGTGTCGGTTGTGGTTCCGCTCTGGCTGATGGCAACGATCAAACAGTCGCTCATGTCATCGTCGATGCCGAAGCCGGACAGCTCAGTAGCGGTGATGGCGATCACGGGAATACCGGTTCCGGCCAGGGTCCACTGGAATGCGCCTGCGACGGCCCTGCCGGCGATCGCGGCCGTTCCCTGCCCGATGACGAAGATCCTGCGGAGAGTCCCACTCTCGAGCGCTGCGAGGACTCCCAGGCTGAGGGTTTCGGGGGCGAGCCCTACCACGAGACCATCGGCGGTTTCGGTGAGTCGACCGCGGAGGGTCTTCCGAAACGACTCCGGCGACTCCATGATCTCCTTGAGGAGGAAGTGTGGAGCATCGCCGCGGTCGATATCCCGAGTTGTCACTTCTGGAGCGATCCACTCGCTGGGGTCGATCGGAAGAGGGGTCCCGTCGTAACTGATCCGACTCACACCTTCGACATGGCCAGCCAGCCCGCCGCTCAGCCGAATGATCTGACCCTGGGATCCGGTGGGGTTGTCGGGGTCCGCTGGCGTCTCGCCATCCATTCTCAGGTAGGAGACGGCATCTTCCACGACGCCGTACGGTTCGGACGCTACGACGAACATCTCTTCGGATCGCCCGATGAACACCCCCTGGCCAGAGCCCCGCAGGCAAAGGTGAAGGTCAGAAGGGGCCGCCGAGGTGCTCACGCCGATGGCGACCGAACCCTCGAACTGGGCCACCGCTGACCGGACCGCCTCGTCGAGATGCTGGCCACTTGCGAGATTGCGGCTGATCGTCGTTGGAATCACCTTGGCATCGGTGGTGATCTCGGTCTGAATCTGGAGCGACTCGGCTGCGATGATGTCGGCAAAGTTGTCAACATCACCGTTGAGCACGCCGAGAACATAGGGTCCATCGTCGGTGCCGGTCTCCTCGCTGTTGACCGGATGAGCATTTGGTTCAGAGATGATGCCGATGCTGGCCCAACGGGTGTGACCCAAGACTGTCGCCTCGGCCCGCTCGTCGGCAAGCGCTCGGGCGAGGAGCTGATCGTTGACGATCGCTTCCCGCATCGTCGCGGTGTTGTCGCCCAGCTCGCCGATCTCGGCTGCGGCCTTGTAGACGAAGCTCAACAGACCGTCGGGGGTTCGTACCGCAGTGTGAGTGAACAGAGGAGAGGTATCTCGCCGTTCGGTCACCATGGCCGCGATTTCGGGATCGTCGAGATCGAGGTGGTGGTTTCGGACAAGAACATGAAGTCCAGCCGAATCACGCCCACGAACCTCGAGCCGGTCAAGGGCGCTCAGGGACTGCTGAATGCTGAGAAAGGCTGCCAGTGCCGCCCCGCCGGCGCCAGGGCGAGCCAATGCGCCAACCTCGCGAGCGGTTCGCAAACGATCTCGCTCGATGGCCCATACTGCGTCGCGCAGCAGGGTCAGTGCCTGATTTCGCGATTCCAGGTTGTCGCCGATACCGGCACCGATTTCCGCTTCGATCTGATCGGCCTGCGCTGTCGCGCCTGCAAGGTGGGCCGAGATCATCTCGGGAAGTTCGTGGTCGGCCAGGAGTGCCCTCACACCGGCCTCGCCCTTGAGAAGCTCGTTCAGCTCTCCGTAGATGACTCCTGCGGCGGCGGCATCGGGGAGGTGTTCAGCGGCCGACTCCAGCAGCGACCTGATGTGGGCGGTGGTGGGGATTGGCCGCCCGGTCCGACGTCTCACGATGGCAATAATTCCGCACATGGGTACTCAGTTCTTGTTGGTCAGCCGTGCTGGCATAGTTCCCATCGACACCTAGGCGGTGAAGGATAGAGCAGCGGCAATCAGTCTGTCGGCCGCGGCGTCAGCCACGGTCTGGTCGGCATGTTCCACCATGACACGCAGCAGCGGCTCGGTCCCGGACATTCGCACGAGCACGCGGCCCTTGTCGGCGAGCTCTCCCTCCACCGTTTCGATGTCGGGGCGAAGCCGCTCGATGAGCTCTGGGTGCTGTTCGTTGAGCTTCAGATTCTTGAGAACCTGGGGGTAATTCACCATGGCCTCGCCGGACAGGTCGGCGAGCGGTCGACCGGTTCGTGCGATAACGCTGAGAAGCTGTAGGCCTGCCAGCATCCCGTCGCCGGTCGAAGCGAGATCGGCGCAGATCACATGTCCGCTTTGTTCGCCGCCGAGCTCATAGCCGCCTCGGGCCATGGCCTCGAGAACGTAGCGATCTCCGACCCCGGTGACGATCACATTGATTCCAGCTTCCTCCATGGCGCGTCGGAATCCGAGGTTGCTCATCTGTGTGACCACGACGGTGTCGTGGGGAAGCTTGCCCCGCTCCTTCCGATCGACGGCGAGGAGCGCGAGGATGCGGTCACCGTCGACGATGCCGCCGCGGTGATCCACAGCGATGAGCCGGTCGGCGTCTCCATCGAAGGCAAGTCCAACGTCCGCGTTGTGTTCGAGTACGGCGGCTACCACGGCCTCGGGACGGGTGGAACCGACGCCATCGTTGATGTTGGTTCCGTTCGGCTGATCGCCGATCACGTGCACCGCACCGCACACCCGCTCGAAGATCTGGCGGGCCCAAGGGGCTGCAGCGCCGTTGGCACAGTCCAGGACAACCGTCAACGCTGACAGGTCGGCGTCAGCGGCCTGCAGGACTGAACCCAGGTAGTCGGTGGGGCTCGGCATCGATATGGCACTACCAGGCCGGATTGGACCATCGGCGATCTCAGGTGAAGGTTCTGCCGGAAGCCGGTGAAGAAAGGCCATATAGGCCTCCTCGATGTCGGCCTCATCGGCGTCGGTGAGTTTGCGACCACCCGGCCCGAATACCTTGATTCCGTTGTCGTGGTAGGGGTTGTGACTGGCCGAAATCATGATGCCAACGGTCCCGTCGTCGCCGTTTGCGACCGCAGCAGCAACTGCGGGGGTAGGGACGACACCGAGGAGGAGCACGTCGACCCCACTGGAAACGAAACCGGCAACGAGCGCGGCCTCGAGCATGGGGCCCGATTCTCGGGTGTCGCCGCCTATGTAGACCCTCCGAGGGAGCAGCGTGAGGCTGACGCCCCTTGCGAGCGCAGTGGCGACCTCGGGGGTGAGATCAAAGTTCGCAAGACCACGCACCCCATCGGTACCGAACCGGGGTGAGGGCATGCTCTAGTGGATCCTTGTTCGACCCTGAATTCGCAAGCGATCTAGCGCTTGGAGTACTGGGGAGCCTTGCGGGCCTTCTTGAGGCCGTACTTCTTGGATTCCTTCTTCCGCGGGTCACGGGTGAGAAGCCCAGCGGCTTTCACTCCGCCTCGGGCTTCGGGGTCGATCTCGATGAGTGCACGAGCGATTCCCAGACGGAACGCACCAGCTTGACCCGAAAGGCCACCGCCGTGGAGGTTGACCACGATGTCGTAGGTATCTTCGGTTCCGGTGACTCGGAGGGGCTCGGTGATGAGCGTACGGTGCACGGCAGATGGGAAGTAGTCCTCGAAGGACCGGCCGTTTGCAGTTACCTGACCGGTGCCGGGCTCGAGGCGGACACGGGCCACTGCCTGCTTGCGGCGACCGGTTGCGATGGTGACAGACATATGTTCTTGAATCCTCAGCGAGTTCCGGGCTCCCGGCGGGCGCCAGGAATATCGAGTGGCTTGGGCGACTGGGCGGCGTGGGGATGATCCGGGCCGGCGTAGACCTTGAGCTTGGTGGCCTGTTGGCGACCGAGCCGATTCTTGGGAATCATGCCGACGATCGATTTGCGGACCGTGTCGGCGGGCTGACGATCCAACGACTCCTGATAGGTCCGGGTGGTGAGGCCACCGGGATACCCCGAGTGGGTGTGGATCAGTTGACGATCGGTCTTGTTGGAGGTCATCCGAACCTTGTCGGCGTTGACGATGATGACATGGTCGCCGGTGTCGATGTGCTGTGCGTACGTGGGCTTGTGCTTCCCACGCAGCACGCGAGCCACCTCGGTGGCCATACGTCCAACGGTCATGCCCTCAGCGTCGACAATCCACCAGTCGCGGTGAATTTCTGAGGCTTTGGGGCTGTAGGTCTTGACCTGCTGCTTGATAGTCATCTTCATTCCTCGTGTCTGGGCTCGGCCGAGCCGCAGGAGCTGCTGCGAACGCGCAGAGCCGACCCAATATCGTATAGGGGGCCGATCCCCATCCCACCGGCGGCGGGCATTCGTCTGGATTTGTCCGAACCTACTGCTCGAGGCACCGGTCGAGGGCGTGTTGGTCGACATCGCCGTTCGGTGCGTAGTTGAACCAGCCTCCGTCATCTTCGACCTCGACAGAAACCTGATCGGCACCGGCCTCGCGGAGGCACCGTTCAATCGATCTCTCACGTAGGTCGTCCCGAAGAACGCAGCTGGGGAGGACAACCAACGCGACGATCAGCAATCGCATCAGCCGATGTCTCACGGATACCTCACCTCCCAAAGCATCAGGCCATGGGGCGGCGCTGGCGAGGGCGAAGCGTTTCGATCATGTGCACCCAGCACGCGGGCCACATCGTCGGGATTACGCTTGCCGGCGCCGACCGCAACGCACAGGCCAACGATACTCCGCACCATCTGATGGCAGAACGCCGGTCCGGCGATGTGAAACCGCAACCGTCGATGGCCGGCTTCGTCGTGGTGCTCGGTCCAGACCGCCTCATCGATCCGACGGACGAGCGAGTGCGGCTCGTCTCGATCGCCCTGTTTGGGGCGACGGCAGAACGAAGAGAAATCGTGTTCTCCCAGGAGAACCTGGCACCCCTGGTTCATTGCGTCGAGATCGAGCGGTTCCTTCACCCACCACTCGGTCCTCTTCGAGAACGGCATCGGGTGGGGGTGGTTCAGCACTGTGTATCGGTAGCTGCGGCCGATGGCCGAGAACCGGGCATGGAAGTCATCCGGCGCTGGCTGCAGATCGGTGGCGACCACCTCATGACCGAGGCGGGAGTTGATGCTCTTCATCACGCGTTGGGCATCAACCGGGGCTTCGGTGTCGAAGGTAAGAACCTGATGGCGGGCGTGAACTCCAGCGTCGGTACGGCCCGACATGTGGACTTCAGCGATCGGGCCGAGGATTGCTTCGAGCACGATCTGGAGTTCGCCCACTACGGTCCGCACGCCCTCGTTCGGTGCGAGACCTCGGAAGTTCGTGCCGTCATAGGCAATCGTCAGACGGAACCGACCCACTCCCCCAGGCTAGAGCTCGATCTCCCGATGGATTCGTTCCCCCCAGGGCACTATTCCATCGAAATCTCCACGAGAACACGAACAGGAAGGGCGAGAGACCGTGAACGGCCCCCGGAGGGATGCTCCGTGCAGGTCACCGAGCCCGGTTCGTGGAGCGACGAGGAACG
>JBLYYW010000460.1:0-7723 GCA_048550155.1 Acidimicrobiales bacterium
AGCAACAGGGATTCGGTCAGAAACTGGCGACGTATATGGGCCCGTGTTGCACCGAGAGCTCGCCGCAAACCGATCTCATTGCGGCGCTCGATCACGGCGATCACCATGACATTGGCGATGCCGACACCGCCAACCAACAGCGACACCGCACCGAGGCCGAGGAACAGATTGGTGAACGAGTCCTCGATGGCGTTCTGGGTCTCGAGCAACTCAGACGGCCTCGACGCCTCGACTTCTTCGGGACTGGCGGGGTCAGCGGTGGCGGGTAGGACCGCACGGACGTCATCGACGAACTGGGGGTCCGTGCGTACGTAGACGATGGAAGGGTTGAGGTCCACGCCGAATAGGTCGTGGGCGACCGGTTTGCCGATGAGCACGGAGCGATCGAGGTCGGCGGCCAGCGGGAACGGCTCGAGAATCCCGATGACGGTGAACCACTCGCCGCCGATCGACAGTTGGACGCCTGCGGAGACGTCCACGATGCCGTGTCGCTCGGCGGCAACCGAACCGAGCACCACGTTGGTGGTTGCGGCGGTTGCGTCATCGAACCACTGGCCAGCGGCCATCGCGCCGTTCAGGGTTGCCAACAGGTCGGTATCGGCGGCCACCGCGGTGATGCCGCTGGTCTCGTTGCTGTTGACGAAGTTGTTGCGGAGCGGTACCTGCTCCAGCGTCACCACGTCGGCGGTGATTTCGACCGGACCAATCCTGCCGATCTTGGCCGCTGCTTCTTCGGGCAACACCCCGTCACCGGCACCGAAACCCGAACCGGGCGAGACGGTCAACAGGTTGGTTCCCAGCGCCTCGATCTGCTTGCGGAGATCCGCTTGGCTGGAGTCTGACAGTCCCAGGACTCCCACCATTGCCGCAATGCCGATCATGATTCCCAACGCCGAGAGCGCGGTTCGGGTCTTCCGGGACCGAAGCCCCGAACTCCCGACAGTAAGGACATCGGTCGGCAGCAACCGACTCGGCCCGAGCTTGGTCGTCGGCGCCTGCACCTCGAGGGCTTCCTTGGCTTCCACCGTGGCGGTCATCGTGACCCCGCCAACGCACTGTCGGTTTCGATTCGGCCATCGCGGAACGCCACCTGCCGGGGTAGCGAGGATGCAACGTCAGTGTCGTGGGTGATCACGACGATCGTGCTGCCCGCCTGATTCAGATCATGAAGCAGCGACATCACCGTTGCCGAGGAGTTCGTGTCCAGGTTGCCGGTTGGTTCATCGGCCAGAATGATCGACGGCTCGCTCACGATGGCGCGGGCGATCGCGACCCGCTGCTGCTCACCTCCCGACATCTGATTTGGCACATGCCCCAGGCGATGTCCGAGGCCGACCGTCTCGAGCGCAGTTGCAGCCCGGGCGCGGCGAATTCGAGAACGAACTCCGCTGTACAGCAGACCGTTTGCGACGTTGTCGAGGGCCGACACCCCGTCGAGGAGAAAGAACGACTGGAACACGAACCCGATCAGGTGGGAACGCACCGCCGACAGTCGACGTTCGGAGAACTTGGAGACCTCGCGACCGTCGATCCTCACCGATCCGGAGGTAGGCAGATCCAGCGTGCCCATCACGTTCAGCATGGTCGACTTTCCAGAGCCGGACGGGCCGACGATGGCAACCAATTCGCCATGGTTGATCCGGAGTGAGACGCCGTCGAGCGCGTTGACGGGAGGGCTGCCCGGATACTGTTTGGCGACGTCGGTCAGTTCGAGCGCTGCGAGCGACTTGGGTTCGCTGATCATCGAGGAACCACCACGAGGTCGCCAGGGTTCAGGTCACCGGAGGTCACTTCCACGAGGCCATCGTCAAAGGTTCCCAGTTCGATGCCGACCAGACCTGTGGTTCCCTCGCTCCCGGCCCGCTCCACTGCGAAGCCTCCTTCGGCCAGCGCAACCAGCGCCCGGGTGGGAACCACGATTGCGTCCCGGACCTCTTCGCCCACAGCCCGAACCGTCACGGGCCCTTCCAGCAAGCCGGCCGTGCCATCGTCGAGCGTGATGGTGACATCGATCGTGGAGCCGTTCTGGTCCGAGGTGACCTCGGAACCCACGACATCCACCGATGCGGCTCGTTCTGTCTCGTCAGCCAACACGACCGTCACCGAGTCACCGGCGGTGAATTCGTCGGCTTCGGACACTGCGACCGGCACGGTGATCGCAAGATCGGCCTGTGAGGCCAGCGAGAGGACCTCGCCCGTGGCACGAGCGCCGAGGACCGGCTCGTCCAAAACCACGGCTGAACCCTCGAGGACGAGAACGTCGTCGGCATCCACCTCACCCGTGACCTCAACCCCGGTGTCCTCCTGCCAGCGTTGGACCATCAGCCCGGTGTAGTAGGTAAACGATTCGTCGACCGTGACGGTCCCTTCCGGGTCATAGCCCAACTCGACCAGGTTGGTCTCGAGAACCAACACGTCCGGCCCTTCGTCTCCTTCCGACATCGTGCGAAAGGTTGGCACGCCGCCGTAGAACAGAACGACGGGTTCGGCGTCGATTTCCACGATCGTGTCACCACGCTCGAGCGGGGTCCCCACCGGAACGGTTGATGTTACGGTTCCGCCGTCACGAGTGAGAGCCGCTCTGGATGAGTAGGCCACCTCACCGGCCCACTCGACCTCCTCCACAAGGTCGGCTCTGGTCACTTCGGCCGTCGCAAGAGCGACAGGCTCGGTGACCGTTTCGGCGCCGGGATCAGAAGAAAGAAGCTGTTGTGCAAGCAGCAAGAGGGCGGCTCCGCCGATGGCTCCGATGACCAGGTACGGCCATCTGCGGCCGGTGGTCAGGACAGTTGATGGTGCCGTGCTCATGGCCGCTCTCCCGGCTCGCCGACCCCGGCTGCGGTGAATGCGTCGTCGATCACTGTGGCACAGCCGTCGACCGACGCAGCGACGTCAGGGTCTTCGTAGTCAAGGCCGAGTTGGTCCGCGAACCGAGCGTTTCGATCCCCGAAGCCACCCTGTCCCCGACCTTGCCCCCGTTGTTCACCATCTTCTGCACCCGCGCCGTCGGCTCCCTGTGCTTGTCCGCCACCCGCCCCCGGCGGGACGCCGAGCTCGAGATCACCGACATCAAATCCGGCGTCGCGCAGACAGGCGGAGAACTCGACCAGAGCGTCTTGGATCTCGACATTTTCGACGATTCCGGCACGCCGGCCGCCACCGAACCCCGCGGCCTCGATCAGTGGGCGACAGGTCTCCAGGGCGGCTTGAACTTCATCGGACCGCCGGTCGATTCCCTCGAATCCCTGACGCAGATTCAGGCCACCATCTGCGTTGACACCCAGATCTGGGAAATCGACGCCTTCTTCACGCATACACGCCGAGAAGTCCAGGGCCGCCTGTTCAGCGTCGACGACAGGCTCGGCGTCCTCCAATGTCGCAGCAGCCGCGGCGTCGCCGATCTGCCCGCTGGCAGAATCCTCCAACGTGGCAACTCCCTCGGTGGCCGATGTCGAAGCGCTGCACGCCCCGGCAAACAACGAAACCGCGACAAGCAGCGTGGCGCCGGAATTGAAATGTGGGTTCATCATGAACCGGAAGGGTGGTTCACTGGCCTGAACATGACCTGAACGGGCAGAGGTGATGTTGACCGACATCGATGGGAATAATCGATGGGACCAATCGATGGGAATAGTGGGGAGCGGGGACATGTTTGACCCGTCATGCAACCCGGCAACACCCCGCTGGTCGAACTACGTGAGATGGCACCCCCTGGCACTCGGCTCTTCGCCAAGCTCGAGTGGCACAATCCCACCGGTTCGATCAAAGACCGCCCCGCCTGGAAAATGTTCCACGACGCGAAGGAGCAAGGCCTCCTTCCCGACCGTATGCAGCTGATCGAAGCGACGTCGGGTAACACCGGCATTGGCCTTGCTCGGGTTGCGCTCATCAACAACCACCCAATCGCGATCTGTCTACCCGATAGCGCCTCCGAATCTCGAAAGCAGCTGCTGAGGGCCTACGGGGCCGAGCTGATCGAAGTTCCCGGTGGACCGAATGGTGCCATCGCATACGCCAAGGAGTTGGTCGAAGCGGGTGAGGGACACATGCTGTACCAGTACGGCAACCCGTCCAATCCAGCTGCCCATGAGTTCGGCACCGCGTTGGAGATCGAACGGGACTGGGCGCTCACCGCTCCCCCGGACCATCTCGTCGCCGCCTACGGAACCGGTGGAACGCTCACCGGCAACAGCCGAGGAATGCGACGGGCCTACCCCAGGATCAGGGTTCACTCGGCCGAAGAGTTCAGTGCCGATCCGATCAGCGGAATGAGGAGTCAAGATGACCCGTTCCAGCCTCCGGTTGCGGACCTTTCCCTGGTGACCGACCGTTGGCAGGTGGAAAGTCACCTCGCTTCCAAGACCGTGCACGATCTGATGCAAGCCGAGGGACACTTCGCCGGCACCTCGAGCGGCGCAGTGATCATGGCCGCCCAGCTCGCACTGGACAAGTACGGAGGAACTGCGGTGGCGTTGCTGCCCGACAGTGGATGGAAGTATCTCGACGGCGACCCCTGGAATTGACCGTCCGGTACGAGCGTCTCTGTACGCTCAGGCCGGTGGGATCCCTCGATATCGCAGGTCTTGTTCGTCGATGGCGGCTGGGCCGCGGTGCGAGAAGACGATGAGGTACAGCCACCTGGTCTTCGATTTCGACCACATGCTGTTCGACACCGATGCGTCCGAAGCGAAGGCGTTTGCGCATTCGTTGCGAGAACACGGCGTCGATGCGCCCGAGACGCTGCTCAGCGCGTACCAACGCATCAACCTCGCACTTTGGAAACAGGTTGAGACCGGCGCAATCACACCCAACGAACTCAAAAGTCAGCGGTTCCGCACCCTTGCTCAGGAAGAGGGTTTGGACTTCGACCCCACGGCGGTGGCCGAGGACTACGCAACCGGACTGATCCACTTCGGTGAACTCTACGAAGGGGCCTCGGAATTGATCGAACACCTGGCCATCTCCCACCAACTCTCGATGGTCACCAACGGGTTGGGTCCTGTGCAGCGAGGCCGGCTGGAGCGGGTGGGTTTGGCCCACGCTTTCGAGCCGTTGGTGATCAGTGATGAGGTCGGCGTCGCCAAACCAACACCGGCCATTTTCGACCTCGTGTTCGACGCTCACCCACAGCCCACCAAGGATTCATTCCTGATGATCGGTGACAGCCTCACCAGCGATGTGCAGGGCGGCATCAACGTCGGCATCGACACCTGCTGGTTCGATCGAAACGGAAGTGGGCCTGGAACGGCCCAACCAACCCACACGATTCAAAAACTACAAGAACTGCATTTAGTGGTGACCTAACCACTCACCTACACTGATGCGGCAATGAAGCTGTATCTGGTCCGACATGCGCATGCGGGCGTTCGATCCAATGCGGACCGCCACGACAAGTACCGTCAACTCAGTGGACGGGGCCGCAAGGCCGCCGACCAAATTGCAGCATCCTTGGGCGATATCGACGTGAAGGCCATCGTTTCGAGCCCCTCGACTCGCTGCGTACAGACGGTCGAGCCGTTGGCAGCGGCGCTCGGGCTCGAGGTGATCGAGGACAACCGTCTGTGGGAGGACGCCAGCATCGACGAGGCAATCGACGTGCTGATCGAACACCGCCACAAGGGCGCCGTGCTGTGCAGCCACGGCAACATCATTCCCGAAATGCTCCACTGGCTGATCGAAGATGGCCTCAAGACGAAGGGACGTGGATGCGCCAAGGGGTCGGTGTGGACGATCCACCACAAGGACGGCGAGTTCACCAGAGCCCGATACGCCAGCCTGGACGACCTGCCGCACTGAAATCTCCTGACCAGGCACCGTCGTTGGAGATGGCCCGGGAAGCCGGGCGAGGTGTATTGACACGGCAACTCCTGCCATTCACCATGACGAGAACTGTTCAGGGGAGAGAAATCTGTGCCGGAGAGAATTGGCTTCATCGGGCTGGGGAACATGGGCGGGCCCATGTGCAGGCGACTGCTCAGAGCCGGGTACGAGGTGATGGTATTCGACATCAATCCCGAGGCTCTCGAGGTTGCGGTCCAGGCCGGGGCATCTGCCGGTGACTCGGCCGCGGCAATCGCAGCCAACGTCGACCTGTTGCTCACGTCACTGCCCCGGCCAGACCATGTGGAGACCGTGATGAGCGGTGCCGAGGGAGCGCTGGCGACGATGCGACCCGGCTCGATATGGGCCGACCTCACCACGAACCGAACAACACTGATCGAAGCCCTCGCTGCGCAGGCACCGGAGGGCGTTGCCGTCGTCGACTGTCCCGTGACCGGTGCGGTCGACGGGGCCCGAACCGGCAAGCTGACCCTGTTCCTCGGCGGTGACGACGCAAGCGTCGCCCGGGTCAAGCCGGTCCTCGAGCACATGGGTCTGGTGATCGAATGCGGACCGAGGGGCACCGGAAACGTGACCAAACTGGTCACCAACCAGCTCTGGTTCATTCACGCGGCCTCGCTGGCAGAGGGTTTTGCACTAGGAATGGCCAACGGCGTCTCACTGGAAACGTTGTGGTACGCGATCAAAGAAAGCGTTGGTGACTCCTTTGTCGCCCGTCACGACGCACCGAGCATCTTCGCCGGACACTACGACCCTTCCTTCACGCTCGGTCTCTGTTTGAAGGATCTCGGTCTGGTCGAGGAGCTCAGCGCCAACGTGTCAGCAACGCTCGACATGACCCGGCAGGCCCACGAGCAGTTCAGGAAGGCCACCGAGCGATACGGACCCGACCAAGGCGAACTGCATGTCGCCAAACAGATCGAAGACGACTCCGGACTCTCCATGCGCCTTGACGGCGACTGGATACCTCACTGGGAACGCTGAAGAAAGGAACACCCAATGGGCTACGACATCTCTGAGCTCGTCGATCTCGAGGCATACCCGATCCATGACCCCGACTCAGCCGGCTATCTCGTGGCGGTCGACCGGGCCCGCGGCCAACTGGCGGACACTGGTTGCGCGCTCAACAAGGATTTCGTGCGTGCTGACGCCCTCCACGCTCTGGCCGACGAGATCGAGGCCAACAAGGCCGACACTCACTTCTCGGTGCAGAAGATGAACCCGTATTTTCACACCGAGGTCAACGGGGACTATCCCCTCGATCACCCGGTGAATACGTTCATCGAACGGTCCAGTGGGTTCATACCCGGTGACTCATGGGTCCCCGGCTGTGCCAACGACGTGTTGTTCCGGTCCCCCGAGGTCGCTGGCTTCCTCGCCGACTGCCTCAGCATCCCGGCGCTGTACTGCTACGCCGACCCGCTGGCCGGACTCACCTCGAACATCCTCGACCCAGGGCAACAGTTCACGTGGCACTTCGACACCAACGACTTTGCGGTCACAGTCTTGGTGCAAGAGGCCGACGAAGGCGGATTGTTCGAATACGTGCCTGGTATCCGTTCGGCCAACGACGAAGGTTTCGACCGGATTGCAGCCGTTCTGGCCGGCGGAAGGGATGGTGTGGCAACCCTCGATCTGCGCCCTGGCGACCTTCAGATCTTCCGCGGTCGCTACTCGCTGCATCGGGTAACCCGCGTGGCACCGGAGTCATCACCCCGGCACGCAGCCATCTTCGCCTACACCGAACAGGACAACGTGATCGGCCGTGTTGACCGCACCCGGCAGCTCTTCGGCCGGGTCTTGCCAGAACACATCGCCGCCGAAGAATCCCGAGTCCGAATGGATGCACTTCTCGACTGATCGCTGAAAAATCGTCGGGCGA
>JBLYYW010000461.1:0-4132 GCA_048550155.1 Acidimicrobiales bacterium
CCTCGGCTGCGTTTCGCCTGATCAGGTGCCCACGACCGAATACTCGGCCCCCACACCCACAGGATCGGCGGTATCCCCTGGTCAACGGCCACGTCCGAGTTGCGGGCACCCACACCCACGCTCGCATTCCCGAGCCCGCAGGTTGCCCCTTGGATATACGTACGTATAATAGGTACATGCCAAACAAGACCATAAGTGTTCCGGACGACGTCATTCCGGTCATCGAAAGCTTGGATGTGCCGTTCTCTCGGTGGGTGACCGATCAACTCCGCCTCCACGCGGCGAAGTCAACCATGTCGTTCGCGGACCAGCTTCTCGCAGACGCGGTACTGGCCGAAGGTGGGCGCTTGGCCGATCGCGATGAAGTCGGTGAGCGCATGCCGCGGACCGCACCGTGGTGAAGCGTGGATCGGTCCACTGGGCCGATCTCGACAAACGTCGCCCCTGCGTGGTGGTGTCGTCTCCCGAAGTGCTTGGTGTTGACGTCTGGCAGACCCATGTCGTGCCGCTCACCTCGAATCTCGATCGAGCGGGCCTTGCCGGGAATGTCTTGCTCGAGTCGACCGTCACCGGGTTACCCAGAGACTCCGTCGCGGTACCGCTCGGGCTTGAGCTGGTCGACCGAGCGTGGCTCGCCGACAGCACAGGTCAGCTCCCGCGAGCATTAATGGACGCCATCGACGACGGACTTCGTGCCGTTCTCGGCCTATGACAACAAGCGTCTCTCGCCAGGCCAAACGCCTATGCGGCGACGAGTTCGGCGTTCCAGGGGGCGCGTGTGCTGGGGTGAAATGAGTTGGTCTTGTTGTGGGGTTGGGGCGCGCTGGTTCTGGTCGGGGCGGAGCCCCGATGTGTCGGTGGTCGCTGGTCAAGCCGCTGGTGTGAGGGTGACGGTGTAGCCGGCGGTTTCGAGTTGGCGGATGTGGTGGTTGACGCGTTGGGCGGGGTCTTGGCGTTGGTTGTAGAAGTCGTCGCCGAGGTCTCGGTAGGTCTCGCCGGTGACGGCCATGTGCCATGCCGACACGAGGATGGTGTGGGCGATGGCGACGGCGGCTTTGTTGGGTCCGCGGCGGCGGGTGATGCGGCTGTGATTTTGGATCGCATCCGTCCCTTGGCCAGCTCGGCCAAAGTGGCTGGGTCGGCGTGGCCGGAGATCAGCATCTCGATCATCGCTCGGCTGGACTTCGACCACACCTTGGAGGCCACCGAGGTGAGTTTGATCCCGGCGTCTTGGAGCAGTTTCTCGAGCCGTTGGATCTCGACACCGCGGGCTTGGACTTGGGTTCGTCGATAGCGGGTCAGTTCCCGCAACGCCCGAATCGGCGGTGGCGGGACCATCGAGGGGCGGACCATGCCATGAGCGGCGACATCGGCGAGCCATCGCGCGTCGGACATGTCGGTCTTGCGGCCCGGGACGTTCTTGACATGATGGGCGTTCACCAGCCACACCTCGTCGAAGAGATCTTCGAGGCCGTAGTACACGGGTTTCCAGTAGACGCCGGTGGCTTCCATCACCACCAGCTCGACCTCGAAGGTCGCCAACCAGTCGGCCAGCCCCCGGATCCCTGTCGCAGTGGTCGAGAACCGCTGCTTGGTGACCTCGACTTCGACTCCGTCGAAGATCTCCACACATCCGGTGACTGCGTCCCGATGCACATCGAGACCGGCGACCCGGTTCGGTATCCGTCTCATCCTGCCCACCTCCTTGTTGTTGTCGGGGTGTGGCCGCCGAGGGAAGACCAGGAAGATTCAGATTCTGGGGTTCGTGCTCAAGGCGACACTCCCCGGTCCCTCGGATCTCGCACCAGACTTTGGACGGGCTCGAAGCTCCAAGTACACGCGGCGACCACGCCCCAGCAGCCACCACACCATCATTTCATCACTCCCACGGTGGCCGCCCGAGGCCATCACGACTATGGGTGAAACTCGCCCCTCCGACACCAGATGACCATTCTCCTTGTGCTCCCAGTGGCGGTGTGGGAGGTTGGTGAAGCCGAGACCACATGGCGGGTCGGCATCGTCCGATCACTCGATCGGCGGAAACTGAACGGGGAAGCATCATGAGAAACATTCGTAGGATCGGGGCGGCGCTTGCCGTCTCAGCACTCACACTGGTCGGCCTGGCTGCACCAGCAGAAGCGGCGAAACCGTTCATCCTCAATGAGGGCTCGTTCGACGTCACCTTCTACGAACCCTTCGTCTGCGATCCCGCGGTCATCCTCGAGATCAACATCGTCGGGTCGTTCCGCACGACGGTGTTCTTCGACAAGAATGGAGACACCCGGCTCCTTCAAGACCGCGCCCATGGCACGACGACCTACACGCCGACCGAAGGTGAGGGCCCGTCCGCGACGGAGCACTGGTCGAACACGGCGTTCGTGGAACTCGCCCCCGGCAGCATTCCGGGAGGTCCCAACCTCGGAGTCACGGTCGTCGGGAATCGTACGAACATTCACAGCGACGATGGCGGGAAGATCGCGGTGAACGACTCCGGCCGCGTCGTCTTCGATGCCGACGGAAACGTCATCAGCCTCAGCGGCCCCGCTCAGGGACTGACGGGGGATCTCAGCTTCTGCGACGACATCTGACCATCGCGCTGTCATCAAAACTGGTGGTGGTGTCGACACCATGATCACAGGCCCGGGCGAAACCAAGGTCGATGACACTGGTGGGAACAACACCATCGTCAGCGGTGACGGGAAACACGACATCAAGACCGGTGACGGAGCTGATCTGATCATCACTGGTGACGGTGAATCCAAAGTCGAGTCACGTGGTGGGGACGACCGCATCTTCGCCGGAGACGGCAAACACGACATCAAGGCCTCCGATGGCGGCGGCAACCGATCTCGCAGTTGTCGGGGACGGAGAATCCAAGATCGAAACCCATGAAGGGAAAGATCAGATCTTCACTGGTGGCGCCAAGACCGATTTCAAAACCCGGGGCTGGTGATGATGTCGTGGTCACTGGTGCAGGTGAGGACAAAAAATCGAAACCAAGGCAGGCAGCGCAAGTGTGCGCGCTTCAGTCACCGAGGACGTCGAGTACGGCGCTCAACCCTTTTCGTATCTTCAGGTAGGTGTCTTGCTCACAGGCTCCGATGTCGTCGGTGAGCTCGGCTCGTCGGATCGTCAGTCCCTCGGACACGACTGCTGCCATGTCTTGGTCAAGTCCGGTGGCCTCGGCGGTCAGTCGCACGTGGGTGGGGGCATTCCGAAGGCGACGTGAGAGTGGAACAACTTGAACCTGATCCACGTCCAGGTCGCACATGTCGTGTGATGAGACGATAAGCACAGGACGGCGCTTGTCAAGCGTCGCCCACCAGATTCGACCGGGAGCGATCATTCCGGTATCGATCGAAAAGCGTGCACTCGCATGTCAGTAAACTCATCGGGTTCGTCGGTGAACTCCCCGCGGTCAATCGCGTCTTGCATGTCCGAGAAGAACGACGAGCGGCTTGATATGTAGCTCTCAATTGCTTCTGCGTAGAAGCCCGACCGTGTCATCCCTCGCTTTGCCGCCTCAATTTCAGCTCGTTGGAAGAGATCGTCGGGCAGTGATACTGCGGTCTTCACAAGACGGAGTATAACTGCGGTCATACCGAAGTCAAGGTCGTCACCCCGACCCTGAGGAGGACTGGGAACCGCGCAAGTGCGGCGCTCGGCAGTCCTCACGCGTGCGTGTCTCGGTTCGCTGCTGATTCGTTGGCGGATGTGTCGAAGCTTTTGATCCAGGCCCGGATCGCTCGGTCGTGGTCCCAGCGTCGCCTGGCCGAGGAACTTGGTCGACCGGCACGACGGGTCGGTGGCTGAGTCCAGTGACGGGAGATTCGTTGGCGGTGCCAGCGCAACAGCGTCTCGGGCGTGACGATCCAGCCTGCCCGCAGCGCCTTGGCAGAGCCGCAGCGATAGCGCCGAGCAGGGTCCGGTCGTCATCGTTGAGTGCGGGTCGGCCGAGCTGGCGGCGGAGCACGGCGTTCTCGTGGCGAAGGACGATGAGCTGGAGGTCCCTCCAGCGGCCAGAACGCACGGCCAGAGCCGCGAGCTGGGCAAAAGGGCGGCAGGCACCCTCAGCGCCAACCAGTCAGACCTCTCAAACGCTACGGAACCACCGCAACGCCCACCACAACCA
>JBLYYW010000462.1:0-5595 GCA_048550155.1 Acidimicrobiales bacterium
AGGCGGTCGTCGAGTGGCAGCACGTCGTATTTCACGGCTTCGATCAGCCAGAGCCGCTGCATCTCGTGCAGCCGATCGGGCTGTTCGGCCGACAAGTCGTTGGCCTGGGACCAGTCTCCCGGTGCGTACAGTTCCCACACGTCATCGTTGAATTCGGGCAGCTTCTCAGTGCCAGCCATCCATGGCGTCTTGTGCTTGGTCACCGCCGTCCACCCGTTGTAGTAGATGCCGCGGTTGCCGAACATCTCGAAGTACTGGATCGAGCGGACGTCGGGCGCTTCTGGGTCGTCGAAGGTCTGCGTCATCGACGCTCCCTCGATCGGCTTCTGTTGGATGCCGTTGACGAAGTCTGGTTGAGGGATGCCGGCGGCGTCGAGGATTGTCGGGGCGACGTCGATCACGTGGGAGAACTGGTCGCGGATTTCCCCGGCTGCCTCAATGCCCTTGGGCCAGTGCACGACGGTTGCGTTGCGCGTGCCACCCCAGTGCGAGGCCACCTGCTTGGTCCACTGGAACGGAGTGTTCATGGCGTGCGCCCAGCCGACCGCGAAGTGGTTGTAGGCCTCTGGCGTGCCGAACTTGTCGATGCGCTCGGCCATGTACTCGGTCGTCTCGACGTCCGCACGACCGTTGATGTAGGTGTACTCGTTGAAACAGCCCTGGATCGAGCCTTCGGCGGACGCACCGTTGTCGCCGATGATGTAGTAGATGATCGTGTCGTCGAGGACCCCGAGTTCGTCGAGCGAGTCCACGATTCGGCCCAGCTGGTAGTCGGTGTGCTCGAGGAACCCGGCGTAGATCTCCATCTGGCGTGCCAACACGGGCTTGAGATCATCGTCGACGTCGTCCCAGGCAGGGATGCCGTCATGGCGTTCGGTCAGCTCGGCGTCCTGAGGTACCACGCCCATCTCCTTCTGGCGAGTGAGGATCTCTTCGCGCAGCGCGTCCCAGCCGGCCGAGAAGCGCCCGCTGTACCGGTCTGACCACTCGTTGGGCACGTGGTGCGGGGCATGCGTGGCACCCGGCGCCCAGTACACGTAGAACGGCTTGTCGGGCATCAGCGCCTTCTGCTGTTTGATCCAGTCGATCGAACGATCGGCGATGTCTTCGGTGAAGTGGTAGCCCTCCTCGGGGGTCTTTGGCGGGTCGATTGCCGCCGTGCCCTCGGTCAGGGTCGGGTAGTACTGGTTCGTTTCGGCACACACGAAGCCATAGAAGTACTCGAAGCCGCTCTGGGTCGGCCATGCGTCGAACGGGCCCATCGGGCTGGTCTGCCACGTCGGTACCTCATGGCACTTGCCGAACTGCGCTGTCGAGTACCCGTTCAACTTCAGAGTCTCGGCGAGCGGTGCGCAGCTCTTGGGTCGCACCGACGATTGACCGGGGGCCGACGTTGCCAGCTCGGTGATGCTCCCCATGCGGACCGAGTGATGGTTACGCCCGGTGAGCAACGCTTGACGCGTCGGAGCGCACAACGCGGTCGTGTGGAACCGGTTGTAGCGCAAGCCGCTGTTCGACAGCCGATCGGCCGTCGGCATGTTGACAGGGCCCCCGAATGCGGAGGAGGCCCCGAACCCGACGTCGTCGAGCAACACGACGAGGACGTTGGGCGCGCCCGCGGGAGGCCGGAGCTCCTCGATCGGCGGGAACGAGGTGCCTGGGTCCTTCGCGTCGAAGGTTGTGACACCGATGTGCTCACGCTCGGGGATCGGCAGTACGGAACGGGGTAGTTCGGTCATGAAAGAGTTCCTTTCGGGATGGCAGGGGGTCAGAGAGTTTTGAACTCGATTGGTGCGACCAGGGGGAGTTGCCAGGTCTTGTCGAAGAAGGGCTGTTCGACGCCGTAGAGGCGGAAGTAGACGAAGAAGCCCTTGCCGGGGATGGTCTTTACCCAGTTCGTTTCCCAGTCGGCGCCCGGGCTCTCCGGGCCGTACAAGACGTCGACCGATCCGTCGTCGTTGACGCGGAGCCCGTCTGTCTTGGAGCCGACCGTCGCCGCCTGTTGATCGGTGTCGATAAGGGTGCGTGTCCGGTTGTCGTAGCAGACGGTCGACCAGAACAGGCTGGCCGGAACGCCGGCGGGCACCCGCAGGCGATATGACTGCTCGCCCTTGAGCCATGCCCGGTCGCGATCCTGGAACACGCCCATGTAGGCCATGCCACGGCCTGGCTCGGGGTTGCACATGACCTCAGAGGTGCAGATGGCCTCGTAGGTGTAACGGGCCCGTGGGTCGAAGGTGTCCCAATGCTCCATGCGTTGGGTCTCGTGGATGCCGTCGCCGCGTTCGCCGCCGAGCACCATGCGCCAGCCGTCGTACATCAGCACGCCGGGATGACGTTCGTCGTACACCATTGCCTGAGCCATCGACTCACCAACGAACGCGGCTTCTTCGAGGATGGCACGCTGGCGGGTATCTGGGTCAAAGCGTACGTCCTTCTCGATGCCGAGATGGGTCAGCCAGTACATGAAGAACCGGTCGCGGTCGGCCACCGGCTCTTCCTGGAGCACCTCGTGGAGCAGGCGCCAGAAGGCGAGGCCTCGCGGCTGGTGCATCATGCCCGAGTTTCGGTTGGCGGCGTCGATGATCCCGAACGAAGGCTCGTCACCCTGGTAGTAGACATTCAAGCCGTCCTTGGCGGATTCGTTCTGCTCGGGTGTGCCGGCGAGACGGAAGATGAAGCAGACGTTGTTTGTGCTCGACTCGATCCGGGTGGCTCCCTCCACGTCGGGATGGTCGGGGGTGTCGGGCCCCGAGACCACATAGCGACCGCCTTCGCCTTCGTTGACACCGAACACGCCCATGTCGAACAGGCTTTGCTGCCAGAAGTCGATGGCGAGGCCGATCACGACGCCGGGTGGGATGTCGAACACGACCGGTCGTTCTGCGACGTTGGTGAACCCGAACATGTACGGCGTCGATTCGTTGAGGGTCAGCACACCGAGCCGATCCTGGAACGTGTTGACGAGCACCACCTCGTTGTCGCCCAGATCGAAGGTGTCACGGTATGCCTGTCGCCAACGGGAGACCCCGACGATGGGCAGCGCCCACAGATACAGCTGACAAGCGCGCTGGAAGTCCATCTCGTTGTAGAGACGCTCGACGGTCGGGTTGGTCGGGTAGTCGTGGTCGAAGCTGAGATCTCCGATCCTCGTGGGTACCTGACTGGTTGAATCGAACATTGACACTGACTCCCTTGGACCTTGCTAACCGCGAGCCTCTCGAATCTAGAAGAGGCCCAAACGCTGATCCTCACCCGAGAAGGGTGAGCGATGCTCATCCTCTCCCGACACGCTCAGACGGCTGTTCGGTTAGGACGCTGAACTGCTCAGGTCGTGGAGCCAGTCATCGAAATCCTCGGGAGCGATTGGTCCTTTTGACTTGAAACGACCGCTGACCGTCGCGCCCTGCGCTACGAGCGCCGCTGACATCTTCTCCAGTGTCTTGCCGATTGCGAGGGCGTAGGTGGCGAACACAGAAGCGGGCTTGCCATCGAGCCGTCCGAGACGCCCGATGAAGTCGAGTGTCGCCGGTGTTGGTCCCTGAAAGACCACATACAGACCCTTCGTCCAGCTGCCCACGCAAATCGCGTCCGCTGCGGCCACCTCGGCCGGATCGGCCCTTTCGATCGACTCCACCGTGCATGTGTGGCCCGCCGCGCGGGCGGCCTCCGCCATCTGTTCGGCGGCAGCCTTGGTCTTCCCGGTCGAGCTGTCGTAGACGATTGAGATATTCATGGTTCCTCCGTTGCGATCGCTGAGCGTCGATGGTCAAATCCAACGTAGAAAGGGGCGCACATTTGGGCCAGAGTCGATAGTCACCCGGATCGGCGCCATCGGATCATGCGGCTCATCAGTTCTAACCAGATGACATCGGTCCGTGCTCCGGAGGACTTCTGGCTCTATCGACGCCGGTGATCGCGCCTGGATCATGAGAAGACACTGACATTGTTCCGTTGACCTCGGGCCAGTCCACGTCACCCACCGCAGCTGTCCATGGGAGTTGACCACGACCGAACGAAGGAGACCAACCATGGCGACATCCGAGAATCCGCTACTCGAGATGACCGGTGCGATGAACCCCCACGACGGGGATGAAGACGTGCCGGACAAGACATTCCGGGACACAGCCCTTCCGGGTTTCAAGCAGACATTGACGTCTCGCCGGTCCATCCGGGTCTTCGACGGCAAGCCCATTCCCGAAGATGTGATGAGGGACTGCCTCCGGGACGCGACGCTCGCGCCGACGTCCTCCAACCTCCAGCCCTACGAGCTGTACTGGGTGCGTGATTCCACGACACGAGAGAAGCTGGCGGAGGCGTGTCTCGGCCAGCCGGCGGCAACGACGGCGGGCGAGCTTGTCGTCGTGATGGCCAGGAGGGACCAGTGGAAGACCAACCTTGACAAGGTGTGGGACTTGATGACACAGGGCGGGACGATCACGTTTCCCGAACCGGTTGATGACTATTACCACAAGATCACCCCTCGGATACGAAACACCGACGCACTCGGCCTGGAGAACCTGATGCGTCGGCTCCTGTTCTGGTTCAGGGGCCGTAGAGGACCGACCGTGAGAAGCCCGGTGAACAAGGGTGACCATCGGGTCTGGGCTCACACCCAGTCCTCTCTTGTCGCCATGACGTTCATGCTGTCGCTCACCGCCCACGGATACGACTCCTGCCCGATCGGCGGCCTCGACAAGGTCCGCATCCGCCGGTTGCTCGGCCTCGCTGAGCAGGCCGAGGTCACGATGGTCATCGCGGCGGGCACCCGCCGACCTGAGGGCCTCTACGGGTCGCGGGTCCGGCTGCCTTACGGAGACCTCGTCAAGGAGGTCTAAACCGAAGGCGGCTGCTCGCCGCACTTGCACACGGTGTTATCCTCGGCTGTGCTGACTGCGAGTTGGAGTCGAGACCCGAGGAGAAGCACGACCAAGCATGACGGCATCGCTCGTGACGTTCTTGTGTGTGGTGTTCGCGTTCGGGTTGGTGTCCCACCGTCTCGAGCGCACGGTGGTCTCGGGGCCAATCGTGTTCACCGCTGCTGGCCTTGTTGCTGCGTCGTTTCTGTCGGTTGAGGAGCGGTTCGACTTCGATCTCGAGGCGTTGTTGTGGCCGGCAAAGGTGGCGCTGGCGTTGGTGTTGTTCACCGATGCCACCCATGTCCGGGTCCGGGGCCTGTTCAAGGGCCTCAGCCTTCCAGGACGGCTGCTCGGGATTGCGATGCCGCTCGTCATCGTCTCGGGAACCATTGTGGCACTGTTCGCGTTTGGCGAGCTGTCGGTATGGGAGGCCGCCATTCTCGCCACGATCCTGGCACCGACCGACGCAGGGTTGGGTCACGCGATCATGGGGAGCCCTCGGGTTCCCGATGGCGTTCGACAGGCGCTGAACGTCGAGGCTGGTCTTAACGATGGATTGGCGATCCCGTTCTTGATGTTGTTCATCGGATTGGCTCGACTTGATCAGCCGGAAAGGGAGGGCTCCTGGTACGTGTTCACGTTCGAACAGATCGGGTTCGGCGTTGTGATCGGTGTTGTCCTCGGAGGGGTGGGTGGCTGGTTGATGCGGGAGTCGGCCTCGCGGGGCTGGATGACC
>JBLYYW010000463.1:0-7143 GCA_048550155.1 Acidimicrobiales bacterium
CTGGGTCACCTGTCTGGCTTCCACTTCGGCGGTGATCCCCCGGTAGGCGACCATCCAGCTGCGGTGGGCGACCAATCCTTTCAAAAAGTCTCTGAGGTAGGTGACCAGGAACCTCACCGAGCCGTGGTCGTCGTACTGTTCGACGTGCACGAGCTCATGGGCGATCAATGTGGACGTGCCATCGGACGGTTCGTCGGTGGTGAGGAAGACGTTCGACCCCAACGTCACACCTTTGAACATGCCCGGCAACCATGGCAGAGATCGGATCGTGGTTTTGTCGATCGTGCTCGGTCGGACGTGGTCAAATGCCACGCGTTCGCTGCCGGTGAGTCGCCGGTTCACACCGAGCCCCACTGTTCGGCGGCGAGTTCGTGGATTTCCACCCATCGGTTGTACCGGGGGACCACGGTGCGGAACGAGGGGGTCATCCCCAGCCGCTCGGCCAATGCCGTGGAGCGATGGTCCGAGGGCTGGATGCAGGCCACCACGTGGTCGAACACGTCGGCGCTGAATGCCGATGACAGGGCTGCCGTTGCTGCTTCGGTTGCGAAGCCCCGGCCCCAGAACTCGGGAAGAAGGCGCCAGCGGATTTCGTAGCCGGGAAGCAGTGCGGGCAGACAGGTGGGATGAGCGAAACCGACCATCCCGACGATCACTCCAGGCTCGTCGAGTTGTTCACAGGCAAAGATCTTCGGTCCGTCGGCGCCGAGGGTCGCCTTTTCGAACCGTTTGGCGATGACGGGCTCGCTCGGCGGTGTGCCGTCGTCGATGTGGCTGAGGATCGCCTCATTGGTGAGCAGTTCATGCCACACGGCGCGATCTTCTCGGGTCCAGGGCCTCAGGACCATTCGTTGTGTGACGACAGACCGCACAGAGCCGAACCGTAGCGTTCGACCGGCGCGCATGCGCCCCTCCTAGGCTGATGTGGTATGTCCATCTCGGTTCGTCGTGCCGGTCTCCTCGCGTTCCTCACCGCCGGTGTTGCAGCTGCCCTGGCGCGTCGACCCGGCGGGGGCTCCTCTGGCGCTGCGGTCTCAACCCAGCGACTTTCCGCCAGAAACATGCGGCTCGCCCGGTTGGGGGTCAAGGGTGGTGGCCGGTATGCAAAGTACCGGGCACGGCGAGTGTTCGCAGACGCCGCCCGCTCTGAAGAGCTCGACACCCAGTTCCAGTTGGAGACGGCAGAGGACGTCGCCGCCGAACTGGGGCAAATGAAAGGTGCGATGATGAAGATCGGCCAGATGGCCAGCTACATCGACACCGGTCTTCCCGACACCGTCCGCAACTCACTGGCCAGTCTTCAGCACGACGCTCCGCCAATGAGCGCAGAGCTGGCCGCACAGCAGATCGAAGCCGAACTGGGCGAACGGCCTGAGCGACTCTTCGCGCACTGGGATCCGGTTCCGCTCGCATCGGCGTCGATCGGGCAGGTTCACCGGGCGATCACCTTCGATGACCATCCCGTGGCGGTCAAGGTGCAGTACCCAGGTGTTGGCGAGGCGATGGCGAGTGATCTCGAGAATGCCGATTGGATCTTCTCAGGCATGGCCACGATGTTCCCCGGTTTGGAGAAGGGCCCGATCATCGAAGAGCTCAAGGTTCGTCTGATCGAAGAGCTCGACTACACGCTCGAGGCCAAACGGCAGAAACGCTTTCACGAGGCGTATCAGGGCCACCCCTTCGTCACCGTGCCAGCCATCCACGAGAAATATTCGACCCAAAGAATCCTCACCTCCGAGCTGGCCGAGGGTGTGCGCTTCTCCGAGGTGGTGAAGTGGTCTCAAGACGAGCGCAACCTTGCCGCCGAGACCTTGTTCCGATTCTCCTTCGGAGCCATCTACCGGGAGCACATGTTCAACGGTGATCCTCATCCGGGCAACTATCTGTTCCAACCGGGAGGCCGGGTGACATTCCTCGATTTCGGTCTCGTGAAAGAGTTCGAACCGGAAGAAACGAAATTATTCGAGGACCTGATCACTCACATGGTCCTCAACCATGATCCACGATCGTTCCGACTCCTGATCGAGGACGCCGGCCTACTCAGTCGGGCGTCTGGCCACAGCGACGCCGAGGTGATCGACTACTTCTCGTTCTACTACCGCTACGTCATGGAGGACCGGCCGGTCACGATCGATGCCGACTATGCCGCCGATGGCGTGTCGATGTTGTTCGATATGAACAGCGAGCATGGCTCGCTCATGAAGCAGCTGAACGTCCCGCCTTCCTTCGTGGTGTTGCAGCGAATCACACTCGGGTTGATGGGTTTGTTCGCACAGCTCGACGCCACCATGAACTGGCGGCGCATCGCCGAGGAGCTGTGGCCTTTCGTCGACGCTGATCCATCCACACCGATGGGAGCTGAGATCCGCCGTTGGCAGATCCGATCAGGTCGCCGCTGACGCAGCACGCTCGCTCACCGGCGGAAGACAGTGACCCTCGGGGCAAGGATCGGGCCACGGCCCAGCCTTTCCCAGCCACAGCGCTGGGGCGCCGTCCAGCTTCTCCTGAACCAGTTCTCTGATCGCTTCGATGAACCTCGGGTGGGTTCCCACCGTTGGAGCTCGGCGGAGGGTCAACCCCAGCGACGCTGCAGTCTCAGCCGCCTGGATGTCGAGATCGAACTTCACCTCCATGTGATCGGAGAGGAAACCGAGTGGAACCACCGTCACGCGTGTGACTCCGCGACCGTGCAACTCCTCGAGGTGGTCATTGATGTCCGGCTCGAGCCAGGGAACCTGCGGCGGCCCACTGCGGCTCTGATACACGAGGTCCCAGCCCACATCAAGGCGATCGGCGACGATGGCGGCGATCTCGCGGAGTTGGGACTCGTAGTCGCACCAACGTGCCATCGACAATGGGATCGAATGAGCGGTGAATACGACACGGTCGCCGTCTTCGAGGACTTCACCGATTCGATCGACGACGGCGTCGACGAAACCTGGGTGGTTGTAGAACAGGCGAAGCTTGTGGAGACCCGGTGCCCCTTCGCCAACCGCTTCAGCCGCACGAGCCAGATCTTCGCGGTACTGGCGGCAACCGCTGTAGGAGGAGAAGGCGGACGTGGTCACGACCAGGGCGTTGGTAACGCCGTCGTTGGCCATCTCTTGCACCGTGTCGGTGAGGTACGGTTCCCAGTTTCGATTTCCGAAGTAGATCGGGAGCTCGATCCCGGAATCGTCGAACTCGGTTCGGAGGGCATCGATGAGCGCAAGGTTCTGCTCGTTGATCGGGGAGCGGCCGCCGAACAGGTCGTACTGTTCAGCGACAACCGCAAGTCGCGCGTCCGGAACGTTCCGCCCTGAGGTGACATTCCGGAGAAATGGCATCACGTCGGCGGGGCCGTTGGGACCGCCGAAACTCAGTAGACAAAGCGCATCAAACATCGGCGGTCTCGCATCGGTTGGTCACTGCCACCGACGATACCGACGCGCCTAGAACAAGCGCTCCAACTCGAGAGCGTCGAACTGCTCGTCGTCCAGCGAAACAAGTTCTGCCGGGTCGGTTACCTGCCGTGAGTTGTCGCGGGCTTGAATGACCGACCGTCTGCTCGGTGAGCGGGGTGCGTAGCCGGCGGCTGCTCGTTCTTCGTCGTTCTCTCCGCCCCAGATTCCGTGCTCTCGGTTGAGTCGGCCGGCTCGGCGGCAGGGGAGAACGCTGGGGCAGGCACGACAGAACGATTTCGCCAGGGCTTCACGTTCGACCCGCCGTTCGGGCCGTTCTGCGGCCGGTCCGAAGAAGACCAGAGTCATGCCGTTGCACAACGCTTGGTCCCTCCACTCCGCGTCACTTTCGGTATCCAGTACGGCGAACTCAATGTCCATAGCGGGCCTCCTGGGATCAATTTAGTGCTAAATGGAGGGAACGTCAACGTGACTGCGGTAACAAACCGGTCGAACGAACCCTGAATTCCCCAAACGGGCCGAGAATCTCCCCTCGGATGGTGTGATATCGGACTGCGGTGAGGGGCTGTGGTCAGGCCCGAGCCGCCGCCCCAGCACCAGCGGCAGCCATCTCCGGGGATTCGAAGAAAACATCACTGCCCATCGCCTTGGCAGTTGCCTCATCGGGAACGGCACCACCGCCTACCAGCACTGCGTTGATCTTGGGGTGAGAGCGGATGCCCTCCACCAGCTCTCGCGTTGCTGCTTCCACCCCGGGTGCGCTGACCGCAATCGCCACCGCGACGTTGCCGTCGACTCGTTCAGCGGCCTCGAGAATCTGTTCTGGACCGGTCACACGGCCGAGATCGATGACCGAGGCCCCTTCCCCTCTGACCAGGTTGGCAAAGAACGCAGTGGCCACGGTGTGGGTGTCGCCTGGCGGGCAACCAACCAGCACGGTGCCTGCCCTGCGCCCTCGGCGGCTCGGTGAGCCGAGCCGTGAGATCAAGCGGAAGGCAACCACGGTGGCGATGTGTTCCTGTGCGATCGTCCCCCGACCATCGGCCCAACGTGCTCCGGTCTCGCGGAGCGCAGGCGCGATGAACTCCTGCTGGGCTCGAAGAGGTTCGACATGGGCTCCGGCCGCCCCCAGTAGCTCCCATGCACCATTCTCGTCGCCCGCTTCCATCAGTTTTCGGAATGACTCGACGGTGGGGGGCGATGCGACTGCCGCAGGCTCTGCCTGTTGCTCTGGGTGTTGGAACGAATGGAGATCGTCGGGATTGACCATCCACCGCCGGCCGTCCTGATACGCCGGCAGGTCCCCGATTCGCACATAGCGATACGCAGTCATGTAGTGAACGCCGAGCAGGTCGGCAACGTCCTGCAATGTCAGATCGGTCGTGGACGCAGAACTCACGGGAACAGAGAGTAGGGAACCCTCACCGACGACGATGCACCGGGTGGATATCCTCTCCGCGTGCGACTGCTGACGTGGAACCTGTGGTGGCGTTTCGGCGACCGCTGGAAGGACCGGCAGCACTTGATTCAGGGCGAGTTGCGGCGCGCTGACGCCGACATCTGCGCATTTCAAGAGGTCTACTGCATCGACGGAGATGACCAAGTCGATGCCCTGAAAGAGGCAACCGGGCTGCACGGCTACGCGAGCCAACATCGGGGAGAGCGGGTGAGGTTCGGCAATGCCCTGCTCAGCCGGTACCCGGTGGCCGATGTGGTCGAGATTTCGTTGCCGGGCAAAGATGGCGTTCCCGGCCATCGGACTGCGATCGTCATGGACATCGATTGTCCCAACGGTCCGCTGTCAGTGGCCAACACCCATCTCGAGTGGCGCTACGACGCGTCCCTTCATCGTCAGGCCCAGCTCGTCCCGATCCTGGGAGAGCTGGCCCGGCGCCGCGACCGCGGACGAACCCCGATGCTGATCGGCGATTTGAACTCAATCCCGAGCAGCGACGAGCTTCGGCGTCTGACCGGGAGCGCACCACCGCTTGTCACCGGTGAGAGCCCACTGATCTTCACCGACTCGTGGGCTGCGGTGGGAGACGGGCCCGGATTCACCTGGAACCGTGACAACTCCAACGCTGTTGACGCCGCATTCCCACGCCGCCGCCTGGATCACGTCTTGGTGGGTTGGCCGCGGCCCAAGCCGGCGTTCAACCCCCTGTCGGCCGAATTGATCGGAGTGGATCCGGGGCCCGATGGTATGCATCCCTCAGATCACTACGGTGTCATGGTTACCGTTGATGATCGTGAACCCTTCGAGGAGTAGGCCGTGACCGACGGACCAGCATCGCCTCCACCGCCCGGCTGGTATCCGGACCCGCAAACACCTTCGATGCTGCGGTGGTGGGATGGCGGGCAGTGGACAAACGACATTCGACCCGCCGACTTGGCTGCGCCGCAGCAGCCTGGGCCTGCCCAGGACGGTCGCCTCCGTCCGGTCGGCGACTGGATGACCGAGACATTTCGTCTGCTGGTGAACAATGCCGGGGCATTGTTCACCCTCATGGTTGTGTTGGTGATCCCGGCATCACTCCTGGCAGGGGGTGCAACGTGGTTCGGGGTCAGGAATCTTGTCATCATCATCGACGAAGACGCCGCCGGCAACGAGTGGCCCATCTCGTTCGAGGGTCTCGAATCGGTCGGGCTCGTCGTCTTGGCGTTCGCACTCAATTTCCTGTTGTCAATGGTCTTCTCGATCGCCGGAACTCGACTTGCGATGAGTGGGCGTTTCGCCAGCTCACAGCTGTGGAGTCAGGCGCTTGCAACGAGCATCAGGCGAATCCTTCCGGTGATAGGTTGGGGCATCGTCGGAGTCGTCATCTTCGTCGGCGCTCTCCTGGCGATGTCGGTTCTCACCGGCTTCGCCACGTTCTTGTCACCTGCGGTCGGGATCTTGGTCGGGCTTGTCGTCTTCGTGGTAGGTGGGCTGGTGTTGTTCGGTCGGTATGCGATGATCTTCACTTCTCCGATGATTGCCGGCTCCGGGTCGAGGAATCCGTTGGTCGTCAACCGGATCACCGCCGGCTCGACCTGGGGTTTGATCGGTCGTGGCGTGCTGCTCGTGCTCGTCATCTCGGCGGCGTCGCTGGCCGGCTCGATCATCACCGGACCCCTGGGCACGTTGGGCGGGTCACAACCGGTGGATCCGGACGCAAACGTGATCCGGCTCACCGATCTCATCGGTGGCAACATCGGAATCTTCATGCTGGTGCAGCTCATGAACGCGATCGTTGTTTCGATCACAGCCCTCATGTGGCACGTGGGACAGGGGCTGTTGTTCGAAGATCTCGGCGGGGAACTCGACCCCGAATTGCGCCCCTCGGCCGACGTGTGAGGACCGGCGTCCGAGCCGAGGTTCGATAGGTCACACGGCTCACAACCGAGGGAAAATCGCCCTCGCATGGTGCCTTGACGCATCCTCTGATTTGAGCATATGCTCAAATCAGAGTTGAGCGAATGCTCAAACATGATGAAAGGACATCAGCCATGGCGACCATCGCCCCCACCACCTTCGCACTTCAGGGAGTCTCCACCCCTGTTGCCGACACCACGGCGATCGGCTTCTACCTCGTGTATGCGGTCGTGGCAGTCGGTCTCGTGGTGTACCTCGCCCGGACGCTGAGCCGAAATGGCGGCCTCTTCCTCAAGAACGTCTTCACTGACGAAGAGGGGCTTGCGGGCGCGGTCAACCAGCTTCTGGTTGTCGGCTTCTACCTGCTGAACCTCGGCTACGCACTTC
>JBLYYW010000464.1:0-17921 GCA_048550155.1 Acidimicrobiales bacterium
GGACGGGTGGACGGCGAGGTTCTGATCTTCGCCCACGGGCACCTGCTTTCCATCCTGATCGCCCGTTGGCTCGGGCTGGACGCCACCGCCGGCCGCTTCTTCCCGCTCGCCACTGCAACCGTGACCGTCCTGGGAACCAAACGGGACGATGGCATCGTCGAGACGCTGAACCACCGCTGTGGCAACCTCCTGCCAGAGGAGCCGGTCGACCGCTAGGACGGCCCCAGTCTCCGACAACCCAGATGGGGATTTGTCGACGTGTGCACTCTCAAGCCCCTCAGGCGGCTGCCGACCCCTGGGTGTGGGATTTCTTGTCATGTGGCGGTTGCTGCGCCAGTCGACCGGAACGTCGATCATCTTGCTTGATTCTCTGGCAATGGAGGGGGTTCCGTCGAGGTCCGGGCGAAAGCTACAGGTGGTCTTCGGCACTCCGATGCCGGGGCGAGACTTCGCGCAGTTCATACCTCAATCGGCTCTCATGATTGGCAGCAAGATCCAGACGATCAAGGTCGACTGCACCAACGGGCGAGTGGTGCACTATCCGATGGCAGGGACCTGAGTTGCCATCGGACATCTTTGTCCCACTTGACGAGAAAAGTACGGACAAATAAGGTCTTGGGGGTCGCCAGCTGGAAGACTAGCGACGGCCAAGGTTCATTGACGGAAGTGATAGCTTCTAACAAGATCTGAAGGGGTACCCGAGTATGACCCGACTGGGCTTTGTGTTGGATAGCGACAACTGCATCGGCTGCCATGCCTGCACGATCGCCTGTAAGAGTGAACACGACGTGCCGCTCGGTGTGAACCGAACGTGGGTCAAGTACATCGAAACCGGCACGTTCCCCAACGTCGCCCGCAAGTTCAACGTCATGCGCTGTAACCAGTGCGAAGACGCACCCTGTATGGCGATCTGCCCCACCTCGGCGTTGTACCGAGCTGACAACGGGGTCGTCGACTTCCAAGACGACAACTGCATCGGCTGCAAGAGCTGCATGAACGCGTGCCCGTACGACGCGTTGTACATCAACCCCGAAACCAACACCGCCCACAAGTGCAATATGTGCAACCACCGGATCGAAGTTGGTCTCGAGCCGTCATGCCAGATCGTGTGCCCGACCGAAGCGATCAAGATCGGGGACCTGGACGACCCGAACTCCGAGATCAGCCGCGTCATCGCCCGCGATGACGTCGCCGTGCGGGCGCCGGAGCAGAACACCAAACCCAAGGTGTACTACCGGGGAGCGGACCAGGCATCGCTCGATCCCACCCGGACCGCCATCGCCAACGATGGCATGATCTGGGCCGACACGTTGTCGGGCAACCTCAAACGCCATCCCACCGTCCCGGTGGCGCTCGGATCCAAACCTGACGATCTCGATGGGGTTGTGGCCCGTACCGCCTACACCACTTCTCACATGATGACCTGGAAGGAAAAGGTCTCCGGCTATCTGGTGACCAAGGCCATCGCCGCCGGCGTGATGCTGGTCGCGGCGCTCATGGTCCTGATGGGACACGCCGAAGAGCAGGCGGCAGTCGGCGTTGTTCCACCGATGATCGCGGGAGCATTCCTTGGCCTCACCGGCGTGCTGTTGATCGCCGACCTCAAACAACCGGGTCGCTTCCACTACCTGCTCACAAAGGGCAACTGGAGTTCGTGGCTGGTCAAGGGCGCCTACGTCCTGATGTTCTTCAGCGCAGTCAGCGCGTTGTGGTTCCTTGGCGGTGTGTTCGACTCGGCCGGGCTTCTCAAGGTTCTGGCTATTCCTGCGGTGATCGGGGCTCTCGGGACCGCCGGGTACACGGCCTTCCTGTTCGGACAATGCGAAGGTCGCGACCTCTGGCAAACCCCGCTGCTGCTGCCCGTTCTCCTGGCTCAGGCGGTCACAGCCGGTGGAGCGGTCTACGCCATCCTGGACCTGTTCATGGAGCTCCCCGAGGTCGATGCGGTTCGTTGGGTACTCCTGGGTGGGGTCGCAGCAACCGCAGCCCTCATCGCCATGGAGCTCACCTCGAGTGGTAGCCGCCACGTCGAACTTGCGGTGCACAGCATGACCCACGGGCAGTACGCCCAACAGTTCTGGATCGGTGGAATCCTCGTGGGCCTCGTCGCCCCGGCCGCACTGGTGATCATCGCCCTGGCTGCCGGGATCTCCTCACCGATCCTCCCAGCCTTGGCCGGCCTGATGGCCCTGGTCGGATTGTTCGCCTACGAAGACGCATTCGTCCGCGCCGGACAAAGCGTGCCGCTGTCTTAGATGCTTCCGCTCGCCTTCGCTCCGCTCCGGTTTCCCTGCACTTCCGCTACGCCGTCTCGTTCCTCGACGGCATCCGCTGCTGTTCCGGGTATCCGGGCTGCGCTTCGGGTCGCTTCAGACTCGCTCCGCTCGGACAATGCTCCGGGCGGTGTGTGCTGCCTTGCTGGCGCGGCGGCAACGTCTCGATGTCCAAGCCTCACACGCTGCGTGGCGAACGCGGCGCGTGCTTCTGGGCCTCACCCACGTCGTTGTTCGCTGATTTTGTCGGGTCGCTCCGGCCTCGCTCCGCTCGAACAATGCCGAGAGCATCTGATGCTGCCTTGCTGGCGCGGCGGCAACCTGTCGGAGGTCTCTGCAGAACGCGCTGTGTTCTGCCTTGCCGGCGCGGCGGCATTCCCCCGAGCTCGGCGGAGGACGGCCCCCTCCGCGCAGGTTCGAGCGCGTTCTTCCCGCCCGGAGGGCATGAGGGATGGATTGTGTGAAACGGTGACATTCGACGTGTCGCATTGGGCCACGCCCGGAGGCGGAGCCTCCGTGGCGACTGAACGGCCCCCGGAGGGACAGCACAGGCTTCGTGAGTGGACGCAATCGGTCCACCCAGATGCTCGGGTGTCGCAGAGAACAGAGACTCAAGGAGTAGGCGTATGACCGACTTGAACAAATACCCGCCGTTGGAGCAGTGGCACGACTGGCGGGAACTCGACGCCAAAGCGTGGCCCGAGCGCAAGGAGCGGAACTATGCGCTCGTTCCGACCACGTGTTTCAACTGCGAAGCAGCGTGCGGGCTGGTTGCCTACTTCGACAAAGAGACCGGTGAGATCGCCAAGATCGAAGGCAACCCCGAACACCCCGCCAGCCGGGGCCGCAACTGCGCCAAGGGTCCTGCCACGCTCAACCAGGTGTATGACCCCGAGCGAATCCTGTATCCGCTGAAGCGCAGGGGAGAGCGAGGCTCGGGGCAGTGGGAGCGGATCAGTTGGGAAACCGCGCTCACCGAGATCGGCGCCCGCATCCGCACCGCCATCCAAGAAGACCGCAACAACGAGATCATGTACCACGTCGGCCGACCAGGCGAGGACGGCTACACCGACCGAGTCCTCAAAGCATGGGGTGTGGACGGCCACAACAGCCACACCAACATCTGCTCGTCCAACGCCCGCATTGGCTACCAGAGCTGGATGGGCCATGATCGCCCGTCGTCTGACTTCGAACACGCCAAGGTCATCTTCTTGATCTCCGCCCACCTCGAGAGCGGGCACTACTTCAACCCGCATGCCCAGCGCATCATGAAGGCCAAGGAGAACGGCGCCAAGGTCATCTGTGTTGACCCCCGACTTTCGAATACCGGCGCCAAGGCCGACTACTGGCTTCCCACCTGGCCCGGCACCGAGCCCTACCTGTGCCTCGCGATCGCCCGCCTCCTGATCCTGAACGAGACGTGGAACGCCGAGTTCATGGAGCGGTGGACCAACTGGGATACCTATCTCCAGCGCAAACATCCCGGAGTGCCGGTGCAGTTCTCGTCGCTGCGGGATGCCCTATTGGAGGAGTACGCCGAGTACACACCCGAGAATGCCGAGCAGAAGACCGGCATCGACGCCGACACGATCCGCGAGATCGCCGAGCTGATCGGCGAAAACCCCACCAAGTTCGCCTCCCACAACTGGCGCGCAGCCGGTGCGGGCAACATGGGCGGCTGGCAGGTGGCACGCACCCTGTTCTTCCTCAACGTGTTGACCGGTTCTGTGGCGACCAAGGGCGGAACCGCCGGCAACGGCATGAACAAGTTCAAGGCACCAGCCCCCATAGGAGCCCCGAACACCCACAAGTGGAACGAGCTGGAATGGCCCAAAGAGTTCCCCCTCGCCTACCACGAGATGTCCATCCTGCTGCCCCATTTCCTCAACGAGGGTCGGGGAAAGCTCGACGTGTATTTCTCTCGTGTCTACAACCCGATCTGGACCAACCCCGACGGGTTCACGTGGATGGAGGCGTTGAAAGACGAGTCAAAGGTCAACTGCCATGTGGCTCTCACACCTACCTGGTCTGAGAGCAGCTGGTTCGCCGACTATGTACTGCCCATGGGTGTGGGCGCCGAACGGCACGACGTCACCAGCTATGAGACCCAGGCCACCCGATGGATCGGGTTCCGGCAGTCCACGTTCCGCCGGTTCGCCGAGATCCAGGGCAAGGAGATCGGCCCCGACACTCGCAGCTATGAATACAACCCCGGCGAGGTGTGGGAAGAGAACGAATTCTGGATCGACCTCAGTTGGCACATCGACCCCGACGGATCCATGGGGATTCGCAAGTGGTTCGAATCGGAGAAGTACCCCGGCAAACCGGTCACCATCGATGAGTATTACGCCAAGATGTTCGAAGAGAACGTGCCGGGGCTTGACAAAGCTGCCGCCGACGCCGGCGAAGAACCGCTGGAGTACATGCGGAACCGGTCGGCCTACGAAGTACCCACTGACCCCTACGAGCCGTACGAAAAGAACGTGCCGGCCGAGGCACTCACCGATTGTGTCAAGGACGACCGAGGTGTGTACCGCAAAGCCGGCACTCCGGGCACCTGGGATGGCAACCTCGCCACACTCGATGCCCTGAAGCTTTCACCTCTTGGAGATGGCTCACCGGCGGTGGAGATTGATGGCGAGGCCAAGGAAGGCTTTCCCACCCCCTCACGCAAGCTCGAGCTCTACAGCGAGACGTTGGCCGAATGGGGTTGGCCCGAGTACGCAACACCGAAGTGGATCCCTTCGCACGTGCATTGGGAAGACATCGACATGGCCGGCAACGAGCGTATTCTGCTGCCGACGTTCCGGATCCCCACCCTGATCCACACCCGCTCAGCGAACTCGAAGTGGCTGGCCGAGATCAGCCACCGCCACCCGCTGTGGATCCATCCCGAAGACGCCGAGAAACTCGGCATCGAAGAGAACGGCCTGGTGCGGATCAGCACCCGCATCGGCCACTTCGTCATCTCGGCGTGGAGGACCGAGGGCATTCGCCCCGGGATCGTTGCCGCATCCCACCACATGGGTCGGTGGCGCCTCGAGGACGGTGAAGCCAAGAACTGGCTGGCCGGCAAGGCCGCCATCACAAACGACGGCACCACCTGGAAGCTGCGCCGAGAAGGAGGACAGGAACCATATGAGTCCTCCGACGACGACACCAGCCGAATCTGGTGGAAGGACACCGGCGTCCACCAGAACGCGACGTTCTGTGTTCAGCCCGACCCGATCTCCGGGATGCAGTGCTGGCATCAGAAGGTCACGGTCGATCCGGCTCAACCCGGAGACGAGTACGGCGATGTAGTGGTCGACACGGCCAAGAGCCGCGAGGCCTACCTGGACTGGTTGACCAAGACCAGGCCGGCCGGCACCAACGACAGCGGCCTCCGCCGACCCCTGTGGTACGCCCGCCCGCTCAAGCCCGCACCCGAGATGTACCGCCTCCCCGACTAGCGCTCAAATTTCAGCTGGTGGTGACAATTGTTGTAGCCCCCAGCTGAAGTTTGCAGAGAATGTTGCCTCCAGCTGACAGAACCTTGTACGGGGTCCCTTTACGAAGCGGGCTTCTCCAGGTCGTGATTCGGCCGGGCCGCACCACCCACGGCCGGGCGACCGCCGTCGAGTCGGCCAGCGACGTGCTGGCCAGGCAGACCTGAGTTCGAACGGACTCGCGGTCACATCACGTCAGAGAGGTGGGTCCGTGCGGCGCGCTCACACCCCGGCGGCACATTGGTCACACTCACCGGAATGCCACTCGCCGCGGTCTCCGCTACCAGCCGTGCCAGCGAGGCCGCGCCTGAGAAGTCGAGTCGTCCGACCGCACCGAGGTCGATGATCACCGAGTCGACTTCGGGGTGAGCGACCAGGTTGGCCCGAAGTCGCTCATCGAGCGTCGGCACCGTCGCGAACCAGACGACGCCCTTGGGCGAGATGATCAGATCGTCGCCCTCTATGTGCGTTGACGTGCTCACCGACAGCTCGCGATAGAGGTGGGCGGCGATCGACAGGCCGACGCCGATCACCACACCCCACTGCACACCCGGGGAAGCGGCCAGGGTCGCGATGAACGTGCCGGCTGCGACCAGCCCCTGCACGGCGTTCGTGCGGATCAGCGCGACGATCGAATGCAGCCGGATCAGCTTGGCGACCGCCACGATCACGATGGCACCCAGTACCGCACTCGGCAGATCGGCGAGCGCCGTGGTGACCGGCAGCGCGGCCAGCACGATAAGCCCGGTGATCGCACCCGCCCACGGACTGGTCGCACCCGCGACCCGGTTCAGGGCGCTGCGAGAGAACGATCCGCCGACCGGGAACGCGCCGCTGAGCCCGGCCACCAGGTTGGCGACCCCCTGACTGATGAACTCGCGGTTGGCGCTCCAGCGCTCGCGGTCCTCGGCGGCGAACGTGCGGGCGATTGACGCCGGCTCGGCGAAGCCCACCAGCGCGATCGCGATGGCGGGAAAGATCAGCGATCCCAGCGACGACCAGGGGAACGACAACTGCAGGCTGACGAAGCCGCCGTCGAGCTGGCCGACTTTCGTGCCGGAGTAGTCGGTGGTCCTGCTGATGACCAGCGCCAGCAACACGGCGACGAGGACCCCGGGGAAGAGCCGGTGGACCTTGCGACCTCCGAGCATCAGGACGGCTACGAGCGCGGCGAACGCGATGGCGCCCCACCGCCACTCGTCGGGGTGGGTGAGAGCGTGGGCTGCTTCCCCGAGCACACCGCGATCGTCGCCGGCCACATCGAACACCTTGGGTAGCTGCGATGCGGTTATCAGCACGGCGGCCGCGGTCGTGAATCCGAGCAGTACCGGTTCGGACAGGAGGTAGGCCACTCGCCCCATGCGCAATACGCCGAGCAGCACGCGGATCGCACCGACCATCAGTGCCAAGAGGGCAGCCCTGGCGATGTAGTCGTCGCTGAACGGTTCGGTGGTGGCCGACAGCGCGCCGAAGGTCAGAAGGGCCGTGAGCGCTACCGGCCCGGTCTGGAGCTGGCGTGACGAGACGAAGGCCGCCGCGAAGACCGAAGGCAGCGCAGACGCATAAAGCCCGTACTGCGCGGGGAGGCCGGCGAGCTCGGCGTAGGCCAGCGACTGGGGGATGGCTACCAGCGCGACGGAGACACCGGCGATCACGTCGCCGGCCGATGGCTGGGGGAAAGTGAAGGAGCGGGTCATGGGCGAGGTGGCCTCGGCCACTCAACGGAATGTACGGTCATTTCGGTCGGGTCGTCAAACCTCATCGGGCCGAACGTTGCCCTGGTCGATCGCGTGCCTGACCCGCGCCGAACGGGTTTGATGGCCGAGCCGACCGATGGCGTACCATCGGCGCGTGGGTGATCCGACAGCAGAGGACGTACTGCGCCGCCACGGTCAGCGGGTCACAGCGGCTCGCAAGACCGTCTGGCAGGTCTTGGTCAGGGCGAATGAGCACCTCACCGCCGACTCCATTGCGGAACGGGTCGCCGAGATCGACCCCTCGATCAACCTGGCTTCGGTGTATCGGTCGCTCTCGCTGTTCGAGGAATTGGGCGAGGTCCGACACTCTCATCTTGGGGCCGATCGCACCGGATCGTGGGAGATCGGCCACCCCGACGAGCACTTTCATCTCGTGTGTCGGAGCTGTGGTCAGGTCGATCATCACCGGGGGACACTAGTGCAACAGATCAGGGATCACCTGGGCAGTGAGGAGCACGAGTTCGTATCCGAGCGAATCGAACTCACCGTCACCGGCCTCTGCCACCACTGTCGACACGCTGCTTGACCATTCGCGACGGGATGGTTGTGTCAGGACAGGGTGAGGATCGGCGAGGCGAAGAAATCGGGGGCACCACCCAGTGGGTTGCTGACCGACACCGGCACCGAGATGTCGGCCAGCAGCAGCCGGCCCACAGCCGGGTGATCTCGCATGCCGATCTTTGGTAACGCAAGGGTCATCGTGGTGTCGGCACTCACGAACCATCCGGGTGTCTGGCCGGTTGACACGTTCAACCCGCTGGGAGTATCCAGCGCCACGACGTTCCTTCGACCGCTCATGGTCTTGATCAGATCGCCTGACCGACCGGTCGGTGCGCCACGAAGTGAGTATCCGATGACCGCATCGACGGTCACATCGGCGTCGACCAATCCGTCGCTGTGAGGTACTCCCATCCGCCGGAGAATCTCGAACTGGACTGCGGGCACGCCGCTCAGGTCGGACGGCGTTCGCGTGGTGGTCACGGTGACGCTCACTCCAGCGTTGGTCAGATGACGAGCTGCCACCATGCCACCTCCGCCGTTGCCGCCCGAACCACAGGCCACTGCCACCGACTTGGGTCGGTACAGGTCAAGCACCACCCGGGCCAGATTTCGTCCAGCGTTCTCCATCATCTGGAGCAAGACAATGCCAAGGTCTTCGATCATCACCCGGTCGACCTCGATCATCGCCGACTCGTCGATCCATCCGACCGAATCTGCATCGATCGAGGGAAACGGCACCGAGGTCACGCAACGACTATCGCAGGACTGGTGATCACAGGACTATTCGAAGCCCGCACCGGTTCCGGACTAGACATGGGTGGTGGACATCTATGAGGCAATGAGCACACTGCGAGCAGTGCGGCGACTGCGGCCCGACCCCATACCCGACGAGGTTCTCGAGCGTGTTCTCCAAGCAGGTTGCTGGGCGCCGACGGGCGGTAATCAGCAGCCGTGGCGGATGATCGCCGTCACCGATCCCGACCTCAAGCAACAACTCGCCGATCTCTATGTTCCAGAGTGGGTCAAGTACATGGCCACGTTCCTGGAACGACTCGAGGGACAACCTGAGGCGGACAAGTGGAAACGGGTTGGTGCAGCCGGCGACTATCTGGCCGATCATCTACACGAAGCGCCTGTCATTCTGATCTTCTGTGCCGATCCTTCACGGATGGCGATCACCGACGCTCATCTGGACCGAATCAGCATGGTCGGAGGCGGGTCGGTGTACCCGGCGGTCCAGAACGTGATGCTGGCGTGCAGGACCGAGGGCCTGGGCTGTGTGCTCACCACGTTGCACTGCAAGCGCGAACCGGAAGTGAAAGAAGTGCTGGGAATACCCGATCAGTGGGCCACGGTGGCGATGGTGCCGATCGGTTACCCGGTGGGCAAAGGCCATGGGCCGATCACGAGGAAAGGTCCCGATGTGATGACCTACCGTGATCGATGGAAGAAACCATGGCGTTCGCCGTCGGAGTGATCCCGCACTAGCGGACGAAGATCAAGCTGAACTCGACCAGCCCCTCGTCCCGTACCGAGATGAAGTTGTTCGACGGGTTGGCGATCCCGTAGTCCGAGAACAGCACGTCGATCGACCCCAGCGTCTCGATCTCACCGTTGACGAGGCGGGCGCTCAGCGGGAACGTCACGCTGTTCGTGACGCCGCGTAGCGTGAGTTCGCCGGCTGCGTCGGCGGTGATGGTTTCGCCCTCGGCGGGCACCTCACCGAGATCGATCGGTGTCGTCAGCACGAAGTCTGCGGTGGGAAACTGGCTGGCGTCCATGATCGGTCCGTGGAACTGGCGGTCCCTGCGACTGTCGTCGCTCACGATGGACCCCACATCGACGCTGAAATTCGCTGCGGCCACCTGGGTACCGGCGATCGTCAACGAACCGTCGATTGTTGAAGTCCGCCCGACCGCCTCGAAGTCAGACAGCCCGCTGGCGAAGTCTTCCACCACCCGGTAGCCAGCCACCGAGTCAGGGCTGAGCTGCCATGTTCCCTCAATCCCGTCCACGACCGGTGCCGCGGTGGTCGCAGGCTCGTCCGAAGGTGCTGTGGTCTGTTCGGTTGTTGTCGTATCGCCTGCGGTAGTTGTGGTAGCTCGTTCACCCAGGACCAGCTCGTCGGGTCCCTCGTCGCGGAAGGTAAAAAGTGCGAACCCGGCGACGAAGAGCACCACGATCGCAACAAGAACCCCGAGCAGAACCTTTTTGGAGGTGGACATGGCTGGGAGAGTAACCAACTCAGCGAAAGCCGAGAGAAATCGGGGTCAGGAGCTCCAAATTCGCTCAGGAAGTCCGATGCGAACCTCGACGCCGGGAGAGTAGAGGGCGACCGGCTGGCCGCGGGGCTCGGGGAGGCCGGCGGCTCGGAGCAGGGTCTCGTCCCAGGACAACACCTCGGCTCGATGGAGTGGCCAGGCGGGATGGTCGACCTCGGCCCACATCAACCGTGAGCCCAACGTCGTGCCGAGCGCCCATCGGGCGGTCAGGAAGTGCTCGAGTTCGGTGATGTCCTCGGGGCTGATCCGGTCGCCGCGACGGATCGACATCGTGCTTCGGGCCCCTTTCGTTGAGCGGGGCCAGCGCCGCTCGGACGAGTACGTGATCACATCCCCTGTCTCTTCGATCGACATCCGAGACCAGCAGTAGGGGAGTCGATAGGTCGCCCTCGCTACAAGGGCGGGAATCAGTCGGGTGACGTCGAGGCTTGCGAACCAGACCCCTCGTCGTCCCTCGGGGTCCACGATGTAAGTTCGGATGTTCGTTTCCGGAAACGTGGAAAGCGGTCCGAGCGGTGGCAATTTGGGGAGCCGGATGCGACGCATGTGGAACGGGATGAGGCCCACCCAGGCATCGCCTTCGAAGGTGTCCACTCGGTAACCCTGGGGCAGGATCTTCTGAACTTCTTCGGCCCGGTAGCGCCAGTGGAGCGAGGCGAGGTTGCGCCATCCCTGAATCATGATCGGTCGGGTGACTCGACGGACCGGGTCGGCGGTGACCGGTTCGATGTGGGTTGACATCATCGGCTGTGAACCTACCCCTCCCAAACCAAGCAGGGGCTGATCGTGCGGACCCGAATCGGCACACCGCGCCGGACGGTTCGACCTACCCTCTGAGTATGGGCATGAAGAACATTCACGAAATGGTGGCTGCGGCCAAGGCTGAGATCGACAACATCAGCCCTGCGGAGGCAAAACGTCGAATCGATGAGCAAGGGGCTCTCCTGGTTGACATCAGGGATGTCCGTGAGCTCCAGAAGTTGGGGGTCGCGGTGGGCGCTCACCATGCCCCTCGGGGGATGCTGGAATTCTGGGTGTCACCTGAGTCGCCCTATCACTCCGAGGTGTTCGATGAAGATCGTGAGTACATCTTCTGCTGCGGAGGCGGATGGCGATCAGCCTTCGCAGCTCGGACCATGCAGGACATGGGCATGGAGAAGGTCAGCCACGTCGAGACCGGTTTCACCGGCTGGGTCGACGACGGTATGCCGGTCCAGTCCTACGAGGAGTGGAAGGCTGCCCGGAAACGGTGAGAGGCCCCCAACTAGCCGGCATCGTCGTTTCCGACAACGCCGAGGACTGGGAAGCCGTCGGTTTCCAGGTCAACAATGGACTGGTGTCGATCGGCACTCTTACGGTCGCAGTCAACCGGCCCGTCACCGAGCCGCAATGGTGGTTCGAGCCTCAGGTGACCAGCTCGATTCACGGCATCGGTCATGCCGATCCAAGCCCGAGGAGCGCCTTGGCGGTCAAGAATACAAACGGCGCCAATGCAGTGGATCACATCGTTGTGATCACCCCGAACCTTGCAACCACAACCGCCGAGTTCGAGGAGCACGGTTTCGAGCTTCGCCGGAGCCGCCCGAGACAGGACCAGGAACAACGGTTCTTCTGGGCTGGAACCACTATCATCGAGGTGGTGGGCCCCGCGGTTGCGGAGTCCGCAGGACCGGCTCACATCTGGGGTCTGGCCCTGGTCAGCGACGACCTTGACGCCTCGAAGGAACTGCTGGGGGACCGAATGTCCGACCCCAAGGAGGCGGTTCAGCCCGGCCGTAGAATCGCCGCCATCCGCACCGCCCAACACAAGATCTCGGTGACGATCGCACTGATGTCACCGCATCACTAGAAGGCCGAGGACACCTACAGAAGCTCGCTGAGATGACGGGTGTGGGCGCTTTGGAGGGCCAGCTGGGTTTGGCTTCGCTGAACCGACGGGACCGTCGTGATCCGGAGAAGAACGGCGTGCAGATCGTCGTTCGACCTGGCCACGACCTTGCACAGCAGGTCACCGATGCCGGTGACGGTGAAGATCTCGATCACCTCTGGAATTGCCGCCAGGGCATCAACTGTCTCGTGGTGGGTTCCCTGGCTGATCTCCAGTGTGCAGAAGGCGGTGACAGGAAAGCCGGCCGCTTTGGCGTCGAGATCGGGGCCAAATCCCCGCACCACCCCGGTGTCGGACAATCGATCGAGCCGGCTATAGGCCGTGCCTCGGGCAATGCCGACCGAGGTGGCCAGGTCGGTGAGGGACCCGCGAGGCCTGCGTCGAAGTTCTCGGATCAGTGCTCGGTCGATGGGGTCGAGGTCACCAGACAATTTGTGCAGTCCATTCCGGTCGGCGGCAGCAGTGAGAGGGCAATCTGTTCAATTCAGAGTGTAGATGCGATACATTTCGCTGTCACTGTTGCGCATCTGTGTGACAGCATGTGTAGTAGGTCCATGCTCAAGAAGGTTGACCACATCTCCTACGCCTGCGAAAAGGGAAGCATCGAACGATGGGCCTGGTTCCACATCGAGGTCGAAGGCGGCACCCTGATCAATCGAATCGACGACGTGCGACCCGGCGATCCAGACTCCAGCATGAAGATCTGGTGCATCGACTACGGCGAGTTCGGGGTGGCGCTGATCGAGGGTATCGATCGCAACAAGAAGTCTCAGGTCACCAAATTCGTCGACAAACACGGAGACCACGCCGTGCAGCATGTTGCCTACGACACCGACGACCTCGACAAGTTCATCGAGCACATGAAGAGCCTGGGTGGGACTCCCCGCGGTGAGGTTCTGGTCCGAAACGACGGGTTTGGAGTGCTGAAGCAGATGTTCGCCCGCGGCTACGACGAGGGTGACGCGGGCGAGGCCAGCTTCCCCGAGTACGTCCAGCGGCCCAAGGTCGGCGACGCAGACGACGTGGCGATCACCTTCGCCGAAGAGACCGGCAAGGGGTTCTACGACCAGATCGAGAACGCCATCGCCGAAGGAGACGAGACGCCGTTCTTCGACTTCGCCCGGATGCCGGCCGACTGGGAAGTTCCCGAGGCCCAACCCAAAGGCACCTGACCAGAACCGGTTACATTAGGCGCCATTCCGGCTCGACTCTTTGAGAAAACCCCATCGCCAGGTTTGGTGCGCGCCGCAGCCGCGATGTCAGCGGCGGGCCGTTACTCGATGTTGTGGATGGCGGCAGCCGGGCTGGGCGTCCTGTTCTCGAGCGACCGCGTTGGCTTTCTCTGGTTCGAGGTGGCCATCGTTGCCGAATGGGTGTTCACCAACGGACCGGTGAAACTCCTGTTTCGGCGCGAACGACCGGACAATTCTGACGTTCGCGCCATGTTGCCCGATTGGCTCCACCCCCCGCGCTCCAGCTCATTTCCAAGCGGTCATTCGTCCGCCGCCGCATTTGCCACGGTCATCTTCTGGTCGTGGTCACCTGTCGCCGGGATCGTGTGCGGGATCGTCGCCCTGGCGATGGGTGCAAGCCGAGTGATCATTCGGGCCCATCACCGAACCGACGTTCTCGCCGGCTTCGTTTGGGGTGCGATCCTCGCTGCGCTTGCGTTGGCGGTGTTGGGGGATCGTCTTCCGACCTGATCAGCTAGTTGCCGCGCAGCGCTCTCCACAGCTTGCGGAAGCGGCCCTCGGGAACCATCGAAAGGCTGTACAGCTTGGCGTCGCCGAACAACGTGGCCGCCACCACCCTCACGTAGGGGGCTCCTCGTACCGCCTCGTGGAGCAGTTCTTTGCGGTCGCCGAAGATCGTGGTCGATTGCAGGTTGGCCCGGACGCCGTCGGGAAGGATCACGGTGACATCACCGAAGATCGAGTACACCCGGACCGTGCAATCGCCGCTCAGATGGGCAGACGACAGATCGATCAGGACGTCACCGAAGCCGGAGCCGTAGCTGATCTCTGAGCCGACGCTGACCCACCCACCCACCTTGATGTCCCCGAAGATCGAGTACGACACCGGCGCAAGTGGATGGCGCGGGGTGGGGGCCTTCGGCGGTGGCGGAAGCGGGAGACCGTGGAGTGCAAGTTCCAGCTCGCCGCGTGTGTCGGCGGCATAGATCTTCTCGAACCGCTCGTCGAGCTCTTCGAAGCGGATCGCGTCGCTCGCCATCGCTCGCTGGATTTGCTCGACCGCGATCTGACGGTCCTGATCGTCGACCCGATCATCGGGGCTGGGTGGCGGTTGATACGGCGTTGGAGTGTTCATGTGAAGTCGGGTGGCTCGCTGGTCCTCTGTCCGGTCCGCAGTCTAGTTCAGAGCGAAATCGCCGAACTCGTCGTCGGTGCTCTCGAGATGTTCGAACTCGATCACCCCGATCTCTTCGAACTTGGTTCGCAGCCATGCGTCGCCTGCGTCGATCAGGCCCAGCTTTCGGCAGTTCGGCACGATCTTGCTGAACAACAGCCGTTGGAACTCTTTGGTTTCGGGCGGACCGTTCAACATCGCCTCGATGAGGGGTCGAGGGTTGTCCACCCCCATCTTGTGCCAGACCTCTTGGCGCAGGAACCGGTCCCGCATCCGCAGCGCTGCCTCGAATGCGAACTCCTGCCGTTCTCGAATCTCGGCCGCGGTCATGTCCTGATAGACCTCCTGCAGACTCAGAACCCCGAATGCGACGTGCCTGGCTTCATCGCTCATCACATACCGCAGCAACTTCTTCAGGAGTGGCTCCTCGGTCATCTGATGCAGGAATCCGAACGCTGCCAGCGCCAGGCCCTCGATCATGATCTGCATGCCCAGATAGGTCATGTCCCAGCGGCTGTCCTCGATCACATCGTCGAGCAGGTCCTGCAAATGGGGATTGATCGGGTAATGATCCTGCAGTTTGGTGTCGAGGTACTTGGCGAAAACTTCGACATGTCTGGCCTCGTCCATCACTTGGGTCGCGGCGTAGTACTTGGCATCGATCCACGGAACTGTTTCGACGATCTTTGCGGTAGCCACCAAAGCACCCTGCTCACCGTGGAGAAATTGGCTCATCTGCCACACCAGTGATTCGTGTGCCAGCGTGCTCCACTCGGTGTCACCCCAGTTGGCGATGGGGCTGCCGGGCTGTTGGGCGAGGTCGTACAGCGGTTGATTCTGAATCGTGCCGACGACTTTGAGATGGTCGGCCATTTCCTCGGGGTCGACGTCGAGGGACCAATCGAGATCGGTCTCACCATCCCACATGGCCCCTTTTGCCTTCTCGTACAGCTTGTTGAGGCGGGGTCTCGCGCCCTTCTCGTAGTCCCATGTGAAGATCGTGTCGGCGTTGTTCTTCACCGTCGTGATCACCGCATCGCGGTCGGTGTTGGTGGCCAACAAGATGTTGTCGATGTTGTTCGGTTCCTCGAGCAGTGCCATGCCTGTTCCTTCAGCAGTCCTGGTGTTCAGCCGTGTCCCGGTGCTTCGTTACCAACGGGTAGCAACGCCGTGCCAGTCACAATAACGGTTGGTTCGGGACGAGTGGTAACGCCGATCAGCCGGTGATGGTCACAACGAAGGTCTCCTGTTCGGAGAAGGCCAGACCATCGCTGGCCCGAACCGTGACGACCGCTGAACCAGGAGTACCTGCGGCGGTGAAGGTTAGGGTGCCGGAAGGGGTGATTGCGGGACGGGTGACAAACAGGACGTCGTTGTCGGTCGTGACGACGAAGCTGATGGACTGGTCCGGTTCGTTGGGTTCTCCAACCGAGATGTTGGTTGCCCATGGCATCTCGATCGATTCACCTGCACCTGCACTCACGTCGTCTCCGGCGGAGAAGTACGGGGCGTCGTTCACTCGTTCGATTTCCACCACCACCGACCCGGTCCCGCAGGCCCCGTCGGTGTTGCACACCTGATACAGCACACTGCCGATTCCGTAGGCATCAGGCGCCGGGCTGAACCTCACCCGGCCGTCTGCCAGTGCTCGAGCGGTGCCGAGGTTGGCCGACACGATCGAAACCGATGCAGGGTCCAGCGATGAGCCCAGGGCGATGTCGTTGGCCAGCACCGGCACAACAACGGCGGAGTCTTCGGCTGTGGTTGCAGTATCGGTCCGGGGGTCGGGAGGGGGAGCGGTCACGGTCACGGTCAGCGTGCCGATCGTCGTCTTGGATCCGTCGGTTACCTCGTAGCTCACCGTGGCAACCCCGGTGACCGAACCGGCCTCGAACCGGAGCAGATCGTCGGCCACCTCGACCGAGCCGAGTTCAGCGTCGTCGATGAAGGCTCCGGTCAATTGGAGGGGGTCGTTTGACGGGTCGCTGTCGTTGGCGAGACCGTCCACCACAATGAACGCGCCCAATGGGAGCTCGGCTTGGTCAGCCTCTGCGGTGGGGGCTTGATTGAAGTCGGGGATGACGACCCGTGCGCGGCCGCGGTCGGTCGCTCCTCGCTCGTCGGTGACGGTGTAGTCGACGTCGATGGTCTGGGGGCTGTCGTCGTCGGGGGTGACGATCAACGATTCGCCGAGAACCGCAACCTCGGCTCTGCCTCTGACTACTTCAGCATCGGTCAGCGTGAGCTCATCGGACTCGAGGTCGGTGTCGTTCACGAGCGGCCGGATCGTCACCGGTCCGGGGCCTGTAGCGGTGGTGAGGTCGACGATCGCCTGAGGTTCGTCGTTGACCGGAACGAAGGTGACGGTGGCCGAGCCCGTCTCACAGTCCTCTCCCCAGCAGGCCCTGTAGGACACCGTGACTTCGCCCGACGCGTTCGGATCGCCGGTGATGATGATTTCCGCCCCGTCCCACACAGCGGTCGCCGGTCCGGTGATCTCCAGGATCGTGACGGTGTCCGGCAGTGGGGCCGGTGCGACCGGCACTCGCAGTTCGGTGTCTTCTGCGGTTTGGAGGTTGCTGTAGGCGATCAGCTCAGGCGAGAAACCGCTCGGGGTCAGGGTCGCTGTGGCCACGACGGCGGCGATCACCGAGGCGGCCATGACCCCGCTGTTCGGCCAGCTCTTGCCGAGGATCGGGATCTGAGCCAACCATGCGGCCAGCCCGCCGGTTCGACGTTTGGGAATCGAAACCTCGAGCATGGCCTTCACCACCTCGGGGTCGAACTGGGTTCCGGCGCATCGAGCCAGCTCAGCCTTTGCCTCATCGGTGGGTGAGCCGTCCTTGTAGGAACGGATCGAGGTCATCACGTCGAACGCGTCGGCGACCGCCACAATGCGGGCACCGAGGGATATGTCGGTGCCGGAGAGGCCAACCGGATATCCCGAGCCGTCCCAGTTCTCGTGATGCTGGCCGGCGACGTCGGTCCAGTCTCCGAGCCAGTCCCGTAGAGGTTCGGCATATTCGGCGCCGTAGCCGGGATGTTTGGCGAGCTCGGCCCACTCGGCCTCGGTTGGCTTCCCTGGCTTGGCCAGGATTGCGGCCGGCACCTTGAGCTTTCCGACATCGTGGATCATCGCCGCCCAGCGGAGCTTCTCCAGCTCAGCCTCCGGCAGACCGAGTTCTTCGCCGATCGTCAACGAGTACGCCCGAACCCGTTCGGTGTGTCCCCGTGTGGCTCGATCATGATTGGTCAACGCAGTGGACATGTCGATCAACTGCAGTGCTGCCGCTGTCGGCGCGTCGGCCGGATCGAGCTCACCCTCGGCTACTTCTCGCTGCAGGGTTCGAACCGAACGTGTCCGA
>JBLYYW010000465.1:0-2717 GCA_048550155.1 Acidimicrobiales bacterium
CATGCCGGCCCGCCGCGGCAACGGCGAGGGTGGGCATCTGGTGGTACGGGCCGAGGACACGCTCATCGGACGGTATCGCGAGATTCCTGTGGACATGGTGGTGCTGATGGGCGCCATCGAGCCGCAGCCGGATGCCGAGCAGGTGGGAAGGGTCTTCTCGCTGAGTCGCAGCCCCGACGGGTTCTTCCTGGAACGCCACCCCAAACTGGACCCGGTCGGCACCACAACCGACGGCGTCTACGTCGCCGGGTGCGCTCAGGGACCGAAGGACATCCCGGACACAGTTGCCCAGGCGCAGGCAGCTGCAGCCAACATCCTGGCGATGATCTCAAAGGGAGAAGTGATCATCGAACCGGTGCGGGCGACCGTGCAGGAGCACCTGTGCGGCGGCTGCAAGACGTGCCTCGGGCTGTGCCCTTACACCGCGATCACGTTCGACGAGGAGCACAACAACGCAGTGATCAACCAGGCGCTGTGCAAGGGGTGCGGCACCTGCGTTGCCGCCTGCCCGGCGGCGGCGATCACCGGCGCCGGATTCACCGACGAGCAGATCCTGGCGGAGCTCGACGGCATCCTGGCCCCGATCATATCGGGCCCGATCGTATCGGGCCCGTTCGCACAGGATGTGGCGACATGACAACCACCCCGGAAGCTCCATTGAAGCGACCGGAGGTGACCGCCGACGAATGGCGGCCAAGAATCGTGGCGTTCCTCTGCAATTGGTGCAGCTACACCGGGGCGGATCTGGCAGGGATCTCTCGAATCCAGTGGGATCCGTCGGTCAGCATCGTCCGGGTGATGTGTTCGGGTCGGATGGATCCGACGTTTGTTGCCAAGGCGTTCAGCATGGGAGCAGACGGCGCGATCATCTCAGGATGTCATCCCGGTGATTGCCACTACCAAGAAGGCAACTACAAGACCCTGCGACGGGTCCACCTCTTGAAGCGCCTCATCGAGGGGTTCGGGATCGATCCGAGCCGACTCGAGTTGGTCTGGGTTTCGGCCAGCGAGGGCGACCAGTGGGCCGAGACCGCAAACGAGATGGCGGCCCGAATCAGAGCTCTGGGACCTTTGGAGGTGGGCTCATGAGTGGGAAGCCGAAACTCGCCTTGTACTGGGCGGCGTCCTGCGGGGGCTGCGAGATCGCCGTACTCGACATCAAGGAGAAGATCCTCGACGTCGACGCCTTCTTCGACGTTGTCTTCTGGCCGGTCGCCGTTGACTTCAAGGTCAAGGACGTCGAGGCCATGGACGACGACGAGATCGATCTGTGTCTGTTCAACGGCGCGGTGCGGACGTCCGATAACGACTACATGGCGGAACTGCTGCGGAGGAAGTCGAAGATCCTGGTTGCGTTTGGCTCGTGTGCTTGTGAGGGCTGCATCCCGGCCTTGTCGAACACGACGACGCGGGACGCCACCCTGAACTGGGCCTTCGCCGACTCCCCGTCGACGGTGAACCCGGATCGGATCATGCCGCAAACACGAACCGAAGTCCCGGTCGGAGTGCTGGAGCTACCGGAGTTCTACGAAACGGTGTATTCGCTGGATCAGATCACCGACGTCGACTACTTCGTTCCCGGATGCCCACCACAGGCCCATCAGATCTGGGCAGTGCTCGAAACGGTGATCGACATCATGGAGAACGCCAAGCCGCTTCCTCCCAAGGGAACGGTGCTTGGGGCCGGTGACAAGACCTGCTGCGACGAGTGTCCCCGGGAGCGCCAGGAGAAGAAGATCAAGGGGTTCAAGCGCATCCACGAAGTGATCCCCGATCCGGATCAGTGTCTACTCGACCAGGGAATTGTCTGCATGGGGCCGGCGACGCGCAGCGGTTGTGGGGGGCTGTGTGTCGCCGTGGGGGTCCCCTGTCGGGGCTGCTACGGACCGGCACCCAATTCCAGGGATCAGGGCACCAAGATGATCTCAGCCCTGGCGTCGGTCATCGACTCCGACGACCCCGAGGAGATCGATCGGATCCTCGACGGCATCGTCGACCCGGTCGGTACGTTCTATCGGTTCTCGATGGCCCATGCCACATTGGGGCCCGTTCGCGCCGGCAATGGCTCGAGAAATGAGGTGTCGTCATGAGGAAGATCGAGATCGACCCGATCACACGGCTCGAAGGTCACGGCAAGATCGACATCTTCCTCGATGATGACGGCGAAGTAGCCGATTGCTTCTTCATCGTGCCGGAGCTGCGCGGTTTCGAGGCATTCTGTGTCGGCCGCCCGGTGGAGGACATGCCACGAATCACGTCGCGTATCTGCGGGGTGTGCAGCGAGGCCCACCACATCGCCGCGGCCAAGGCATGCGACGACACCTATCACGTGGAGATCCCACCGACGGGGCGCAAGCTCCGTGAGCTGATGTACAGCGCATTCTTTACCGGCGACCACGCCACGCATTTCTACATTCTTGGTGGACCCGACTTCGTCATGGGCCCGGAGGCTCCTCCGGCGGAGCGCAATATCTTGGGGATGATCCACAAGCTGGGGATCGACACCGGGAAGGTGGTCATCGGGGCGAGGGCGGCGGCGCACGAGATCGTCAAGATTCTCGGCGGCAAAACAATCCACATGGTCACATCCATACCGGGTGGGGTCACCAAAGGCCTCACCGAAGAAGAACGACTGGAAATCGTCGAGAACGCCAAACAACTGCTCGAGTTCGGCAAGTTCACCCTGCAGATCCTCGACGACGTGGTGCTGGCGAATC
>JBLYYW010000466.1:0-2710 GCA_048550155.1 Acidimicrobiales bacterium
ACTCGGTCGATCCTGTCAAAGCCAAAGACTCGGCTAGCCGCCTCTCCGGCGGCGGCGAGGTCGGCTGCCTTGATCTCAAACTCGTGACTGCCGTGACTATGGACGACTGCATCGGGGACGGCCGTCTTCAGTGCTTCTTCGAGGTTGGCTTGCAGGATCGGCATGAAGCGCTGCCGAGTTCGGCGAGACTTGATGTAGATCTCGCTGCTGGCGATGGCGCGCAATGATTGTGGTGGGATTGAAGGTGTTGTCATGGTGTCTTTCGGTATCCGCCATGATGCCACGAGTGGGACCAGCCCGGCTACGGTGGTGCGACGGATACGGAAGGTGTGTATGAAACGTGTTCTAGGCCTTGGGTTGGCTTTGGTTGTGTTGGCCGCAGCATGCGGTGGGGGGACGGCCGTCGACGAGATCGGCGCAGGGGACTGTTTCGACGATCCTGACACCGAGGTCGTGTCGGCTCTCGAGCTGATCGATTGCGCCGAACCGCATGACAACGAGGTCTTCGCTGAGATCTTCATGTCCGAGAGCGCATTTCCCGGCGACAACGCCATAGGTGATTTTGCCTTTGATGGGTGTCTTGCCCCGTTTGAGGCCTACGTTGGCGAGAGCTACGAGGAATCGCCGCTCGACTACTTCTACCTGGGCCCCACCGAGGACTCCTGGGATCTCGGCGACCGCGGCGTGCTCTGTGTTCTGTACTCCGTTGACCTGTCCAAGCTCACCGGATCCTCGCGAAGCTAGCGTCGCCGAGCGCCCACGGCTGTCGACCCCTCGTTCTTGCTGCTCGGCGCGCATATGCGTTACCTCGGTACGCAAGAACGTAGATTGGAGGCGCCTAGGGGGTGCTCACTGATAGGGAGGAGTCGTTGATCTGGTCGACGCCGAACTCCATAACCATCTTCATTGAGCCCGTCCCGAGATCTTCCCCAGCCTGGCTGGCGAGCAGTTCAGCCGACAATTCCACGTCGGCGAGAACCGCAACCGCGGTGTTGGTCTCGACATCGACCCACATCACCATCTCGTTCACGGTTGCTCCTTCGAAGCCTTGAACCATCCCGAGACCGCCGAGCCCCATCAGCTTGGTGATGTCAGTCTTGATAGTCGGTCGGCCGTTGCGGACAGTCTCTTCCCCCGTGATCTTTCCAGCGTCCTCCGTGCCGAAGTCCGTCCAGAACAGCGGCGAAGTCGGACATGTCGACATCGCTTCTTGAACGCCCATTGCGAACAGCCCGGATTCCTCGTAGCCGTTGCCGGCGTCGAACCACAGGGTTTCCGGTGTGGCGATGATCGCCTGGGTGAACCCAAAGCCGCCGACGCCGCTTTCGACGCTGCAGTCGAACGAACCGTTGTCCCAGACTCCTTCTCCTGTTACTTCGAGGGCGGCACCATCGAAGTCCATCGAGACGGCAATCGTGGCGTGGAAGCTGTCGAACTCCGCGGGAGGGGTGCCGGGCACCGTGTCAAACGTCGGTGCCGCTTGGGGCGATTCGACGGACTCGACCGACGTTGCGGCCAGCGTTGTTGATGTTGTAGATGGCGCTTCGTCCGCAGGGGCAACTGTTGCACCGACCCCGCCCGAGCAGGCGGTGAGCACCAGCGTTGCGGCAAGGGTGAGGGCTGAGCGTCGCATTGTGGGCCTTCCGTGAAGATGGACCCTTATCGGCTTACTGTCCCGACACCATTAGCGGGATCAGCCGTTCCGCATCAGTCAGCGCTCCGTGGTTGCCCACCATGCGGTCATCCGAGAATCGGTGGAGGAGCAGCACGTCATCATTGGCGACGAGGACCCCATCGGGGAGCCGCTCCTTCAGTTGTGGATGGCGGGGTTCGGGACCCCACCAGTGAATCATGTCTGCAAGCGGTACCCATGTGGCCGGAAGGCGTTCGGCAAGAGAGGCACCATCGCCTTTGACAAACATGGCGCGGCCGTCGCCATAGAAGACCCGGTTCATGTGGTCTTCGGCAGCGATCTTGACTTGGTTCTGCTTGGGAAAGTCGACGTGACCGTGATCGGCGGTTCCCACTGCGATTGCATGGGGCGGCAGCCGGTTGCCGACGGCCTCCCACGCACCGGCGACTGTCCGTAGCGCTTCTGCGTATTCAGGTGACTGCTGACCGCCGACATGGGCTGCGAAATCGACATTCGGGAGGTAGGCGACGATGAGGCGGTTGGGTTGGGCGGCGAGCTGGACAACCGCATCAACCCAGTCAGGAATCGAATAGACCCCCTCGAAGCGGCAACCCCGGAACAGCACCTTGGTTAGCGGGGTGTCGTGGAAGTTGCCGGGCTGGATGGTGAGGACCTCTACTCCGGCGGCCGTGAGCCGTTCCGCCAGATTTGGTGCGGGGAGGAACGGTTCGAGTGGATAGTCAAGGGTCTTGCCCTGCAGCGTCGTCCAGTGGATGGTGTTGGCGACGACTTCGAGCTCGGGGATCCACGACTGGTAGCCGAGCAGACCATGTTGCGAAGGGGGCAGCCCTGTCGCCAGAACGGAAAGGCTCACGGTTGTCGTTGCGGGGAACGGACTGTCGATCGTTGCTCGCATCGAGTCGGCCAGCGGTGTCGCGGCGGGATGAGTGAGTTGACCGGCACCGAGCCCGTCGAACAGACAGAGCACATAGGTATCAGCCGTGGGGATGTGGGCCGCCAGGTGCGGGTGGAGGCGCGGGGAAGCTGCAGCACCAGTGAGGCGGTGCTCGAGCTCTG
>JBLYYW010000467.1:0-2508 GCA_048550155.1 Acidimicrobiales bacterium
CACCGGCCGGCTCCGAGGCGCCGACCTCGTCATCGAGGCATCGGGCTATCCCTACTACCAACGACGAGCACTCGATGCCGTCCGACGGTTCGGAACGATGTGGATGTACGGCTTCCTCGTCGACAACTACGAGACGTTCCCCATGCACTTTCTCGACGACATCCACAATCGGTCGATCCGCCTGAGCGGCAGTCACGATGTGTACACGAGCCACAGGGAAGGAGTGGTGCGCATGTTGTCGAACCCACGGGTCCAGGCGATGGCAGATCACATGATCACCCACGAATACAACATGTCCCAGGGTGCCGAGGCGTTCGAGGCGGCGCTGTCGAAGCAGGCAGGCAAGATCTACCTCTACCCGCACGAGAACTGCCCGGCGCCAGGTTTGTCGCCGAGCCTGCAAGAACTCATCGACAGCGGAGCGACCCGATGAGCCGGTTCGGCCTCGAAGGTAAGCGGGCGCTCGTCACCGGGGGGACGGCGGGCATCGGTCGGGCTGTGGCGCAACGATTCGCCGAAGAAGGTGCCGACGTGATCATCCTTGGCCGCCGCGCTGACGGAACGGCGATCGCCGACGAAATCGGCGCGCGCTTCATTGAATGTGACGTGACCTCCGAACCCGCCGTGATCGAGATGTTCCGAGCGGCGGTCGAGGTGCTCGGCGGCTTGGATGTCCTGGTCCTCAACGCCGGAATCGACCCGGGGATGGCGCCAATGGCCGACTACGGCACCTCGGCCTTCGAACAGAACCTCGACGTGAACCTCCGTCACGTCTGGTGGTGCCTCGCCCATGGCGCGGCGTATCTCAGCGATGGGGCCTCGATCATCACCACCTCGTCCACCGTCGCCGCCTACAAGGTCCCGAACGTCTCGGCCTACGCCGCAATCAAAGAAGCCGTTGTGTCGCTCACCAAGAGCGCCGCGCTCGAGCTCGCCCATCGAAGCATACGTGCCAACGCTGTGCTCCCGGGCACGACGCTCAGCGAGATGACACCCGTGGACCACTGGGAGATCCGCGTTATGGAGACCATGCTCCCGATGGGACGCCACGCGACAGCGTCCCAAGACCTCGTCGGCCTGTACCAATTTCTCGCCAGTGACGAGTCCGGTTACATCACCGGACAAGCCATCGCCGCCGACGGCGGAATGACCCTCGGCATGAGCTACGGGACGCTACGAGCGCTCGGCGCTCCGGCCGACGTCATGTCGCCTAGCCCCACCACTGACCTCGGAGGCTCGTAGCATGACCCGTGCGCCAGCAGCGAGCGATCCCGATCCTGATGAGATGCAGGCCTTTCTCGACCAGTACTACACCGTCGCACGCAAGGCCGCGGGGACAAACTCAGTCGGGTGGCTTGAGTGGTTCGCGTAGTCTGAGCGCATTCTTCTAAACATCCCGGATCTGGGCTGTCTGGTTTCCGACTGACTCGGTGCCGACCTCTGTTCAGCTCGATGGTGGCGGGGCCTGCGCGAAGAGCCAGTGGCGACCTTCGGGATCTGCTGCCACGTAGGACCGGTAGCCGTGCTTCACGATGGGCGAGACGATCTTGGCACCGTGTTCCTCGGCGTGAGCGACGTGGGAGTCGAGGTCGTCAACGTAGACCCAGGGGAGGTGATCGACCGGATCGACGGCTTGGTCGGGCTTGAGCCCCCAAAGGATGATCGCGGCCTCTCCGCGGCCCACTCGCATTTCGATCCAGGTGTGGTCGGGGTCGTTCAGTTCTTCGGTGGGGAGGTCGGCCGGTGTTTCGAAACCGAAGGCTCTGGCGAGCCATCGTGCGGTTGCGGCTGGCTCCCGGTAGCGGAGCACGATGTTGAGTGGTCCCAAACGCGGACGAGTCCGCCCACTAGCTCGCCGCGTCAGGTATCGGGGCAGCCATTGTGGTGTCATCCGCACGACTGCGAACCCTGCGCCTGCGTCGGACGAGCCGGCGGTACCGACAACTCGAACCAATGTTGTGACCTCAGTCAGCACCTCGAAGGTGACATCAATACGGACGTCATCGACCGAGCTGGTCCACGACAGGCGCCGTGGTGGTTCCCAAACACTGATCTGCCCGAGTTCGAGCACACCGTCCGCGTAGATCTCCAGGACTCGTCCGCCCGGTTCCTGCTCGAAGCGATGTTCGATGACACGGCTGGAGTCCCACGCGTCGATCGGCCCGTTGCCCCACCACTCGTCGAACTCCTCGGTAAAGACCTTGAATGCGGTGACCTGGTCGACGTCGACCTCCACCGTTTCGGACATCGTGGGCAGGGTTGTCTCACTCATCGGGACTTCCTCTCGGCCTGACGCTTGAATGCGTCGAGTTGGATATGCCAATGGGCCTGGAGCTGGTCGAGCCATGCCTGTATGCCAGCCAACGCCTCCCCTCGCAACCGGAATTGTCGGGCCCGGGCGTCTTCGGGCAGGCGTTCGTCGTCGATCACGCCGGTGTCGACGAGAACTCGGAGATGTTGGCTCATCGCCGACCGCGAAGTCCCGACGGCTTCGGCCAGCTCGCCGGC
>JBLYYW010000468.1:0-8180 GCA_048550155.1 Acidimicrobiales bacterium
CTACGCGCTGGCGAGTGAGCCGAAGACGTTCTCCGGCAGTGGGTTCTTTCCTTCCAGCGATCCTGAGACCGCGTACGGCTCGAGGCTCATGAACACCGAATCGGGTGCGAAGAAGCTGGTTCCCTGCGGTAGTGACGGGTCGAAGTCAGCGTCGAGGCTGGCCTTCATCGCGTCCACGTGAGCTCCTGACCGTGCGAACGTGTGAAGTGCGGCCGCCGATTCCCAGAAGGTCAACGTGCACAGCGTGGTGGGGAGGGCAAAGAAGGCGGAGGCCCAGATCACTCCATCGGAGTCCAAGAGTTGTGCTTCTACCCGCGTGTTGAGCTTGTTGAAGGTGAAGCCGCGTGCGATCCGAAGTGGCCCCAGAGACACTCCGATCACAGGATGTTTACTACCGGTTTTCACAGATCGATCGATGTCGGTCGGTAGACCGGGCCAGCGGCCGACGGCGCGGGTTGGGTGGCAGCGAACGTGCCAGCCGTCGCGCCAAGGCTCGCCTGCCGTCGAGGTCAGGTACGCATCGATGGCGGTGTCAGACTCCCAGAATGCGAGTACCGCGTTTCGGCCGAGCTGAGGTGCTCCGGGGTAGTGCTTGCCGCTGAAGGCGGCTGCGGTGAGCCGTTGACTGCTGAGAAGGCCCTTCACCTCGGCTGGGTCGGGGTGTCGGCTGCGTACGAAGCCCCGAAGGCCGTTGTCATTCACGTGGATCGAACAGGCTGTCATGATCTTTTCCCTCGGTTGGTTGCCGCTGCTCGTCCTACAGTGACAGATTGTGAATCGCTTCACAAGCGATTGTTTCGCCGTATGGCAGCCGGCTTCCTCGGTAACGTCGGACAATGAGCGTTCTCATCACCGGCGGGCGGGGCACGTTTGGACAGCTGCTGGCACCGCGGCTCGAGGCAGCGGGCACGCACGTAACGATCGGTTCCCGCAGCAGCGGAGCGGACCGTGTCGCTCTCGACGTTTCGAAACCGATCGACCCGAAACAGCTCACCGGGATCTCGACTGTGGTGCACGCGGCCAGCGACCCGGCGAGGGCCACGTCGGTCGATATCGGAGGCACCGAACGACTGCTCCGGGCGTGCGAGGCGGCTGGGACCGAACACTTCGTGTATTTGTCCATTGTCGGCATCGACGATCACCCGTTTCCGTACTACCGCGCAAAGGTGGCGGCAGAGAGACTCATCGAGGCCTCGGATGTGCCGCACTCGATCATCCGGGCAACCCAGTTTCACGAATTCTTGGCCAAGATCTTCTCGACCAGCCCGGTTGTCGTCAGATTCGTGGGGCTCGAGTTCCAGGTGATCGATGGTGGAACCGTTGCCGATCGAGTAGCCGAAATGGTCGGCGTGGGCCCGTCGTTGCGAGTGCCCGACATCGGTGGACCGAGGGGGGAATCGATGAAGCACATGGCTAGCTCGTGGAAGCGAGCCAGTGGCTCACGCAGGCCCATCGTCCCGATCCCCGTGTTCGGCAACGCAGCAGCGGCGTTCAAAGAGCGCCGTCACTTCACCGACAACACGCGGGCGGATTCTCCCACCTGGGATTCTTGGCTCGCCTCTCAGACCTGGTGAACGGCGCGCTGCCCGCACGGTGGCGACGACGTCGGACACTGGGCTGCAACTTCTCCACCGGTGACCGTTATCATGTTCAACCCCCTCTTTTCAGGAGTCGTCATTGTCTGACCATCCCGAACTGGCAGCTGAACAGGCTTTTCTCGATCACGCTCTGCGTCGTCTCGAGGAAACCAAAAAAGAAGCAATTCAGCTTCAGACCATGGTGGAGGTAGGCGCAGGAGGAACCAATCAGGCCCGTTGGGAACGGGAAGTCATCCACGAGAACATCGCCAACCGTCTCAACAGTCTGGAGCTCGGGCAACGGTCGCTGTGCTTCGGCCGAATCGACCAAGACGAAGCTGCCGGTGGTGGCGCCTTCCATATCGGCCGGATCTCCGTGGCAGATGCCGACAACGAACCGATGATTGTCGACTGGCGAGCCCCCGTGGCCGAACCGTTCTACCGGGCTACGGGGTCAGACCCGCTCGGCCTCGTCCGCCGGCGTCATTTCATCAGTCGTGGCGAGAACCTCATCGGGCTGGAAGACGAGTTCTTCGGCGATGCCCGTGGCTCCGAGGTCGTGAGGGTGAACGGTCGGGAGTTGCGGGGGGAGGGTGCCCTTGTTGCGGCGCTCAAGACTTCACGCACGGGCCGGTTGGGCGACATCGTCGGCACGATCCAGGGCGAACAGGACGAGATCATTCGGGCCCCTCTGCCCGGCGTGTTGGTTGTGCAGGGCGGCCCCGGCACGGGCAAGACCGTGGTGGCGCTGCACCGGGCTGCCTATCTGCTGTACACGCATCGATTCCCCCTCGATGGGCAGGGACTTCTGGTCGTCGGACCGAACCGTCTGTTCCTGGGCTACATCGAACAGGTGCTGCCATCGCTCGGTGAGGCCGGCGTGCACATGCGGGTGCTGGCCGACCTGATCGGTGGTGGCGTGCGGGTTCGGGGTACCGATCCGATCGAAGCGGCCCGCATCAAGGGCGACCTGCGCATGGTCAACGTGCTTCGCCGTGCCGTCAAGGATCGCCAGCGGCCGCTGAGGGAAGATCTACGGGTCGGATTCGGATCGCGGGTGCTGCGGCTCACCGTCAATCAGAGCGCCTACATCGTGGAACAGGGTCGGGAAAGGCCCAGCCTTCACAACGGCACCCGCAAGTTCGTGGAGAGTCGCTTCTTCGAGACACTGGCGGAGAATCACCCTGATGAGTTGAGTGTGAAGGAGGTTCGCGAGACGTTGCGCCGAGATCCGGCTGTTCGTGAAGCGCTCGATTGGATGTGGCCCACGCTCACCCCGGCCCAACTCCTCCATGATTTGTTCGGCTCGAAGGCGTTGCTCGCGTCCGCGGGTAGGAGGCTTGATGCGGCAGAGCGGGAGGTGTTGTTCCGTCCCCGAGAGGTGGTCGGTCGGCTCGGGTACCGGATCTGGTCCGCCGACGACGTGCCGGTATTGGATGAGGCGAGGGAGATCCTGGGTCCTGTGGGCAAGAGGAGGGACGAGGACGAACTCCGCACCTACGGTCACATCGTGGTCGATGAGGCACAGGATCTGTCGCCGATGCAGCTGCGGATGCTGACCCGGCGCTCTCTCACCGGTTCGATGACCATTGTTGGCGATATCGCACAAAGCACCGGCGCATGGGCTCATCAGAGCTGGGATGAGTTGGTTGAGCATCTACCCGATCGCAGGCCCGGTCAGAGCCGTGAGCTCACCGTCGGGTACCGGATTCCCGGTCCGTTGATGGAGATCGCCGCCAGCATCCTCCCGTTGGCTGCGCCAGAACTGAAGCCCCCCGTTTCGGTGCGCGATGACGGAGATCCGCCCACACTTGTGCCAGCTGATTCGACCGTGGAGATCCTGGCCGGAACCGTCGAGGCGGTTCGGACCGAGCTGAAGCTCGCCGAGGCAGGCAATGCTGCGGTGATCGTTCCGCTCTCGCTGGCTGATGCGGTAGAACAGGCCCTTGCCGAGGCCGGCGTCGAGGCGGGTCGCGCCCCGCAGGACAATCTGGACAGCCGGGTGACGATCGTCCCGGTTCGACTGGTGAAAGGGCTCGAGGTCGACGCATCGATCATCGTTGACCCCGGCCGGATCGTTGCCGAGAACCCGCAGGGCTACCGCAGCCTCTACGTCGCACTCACCCGCTCAACCCAGCGGATGACCATCATCGGTCAGTTCGACGACATGCTCAGATCAGCAAACTGACACCTCACTGCCCGGCGTGCACTCAGCGCGTCCTCCGGCCTGGGTGAGCACGGCATCACCCATTTCGGGTGATGCGTGAGTCTCATGATGAATGCTCAGCTTCTGCACGATCCGATGTCGTCAAGCAGAAGCGGAGCATGAGGTGGCGAAAGAGTCCAAGGCGAAGGAGCCCAAGGCCAAGAAATCCAAGTCCAGGAAGCCCAACATCCTGATCTTGTGGGGCGATGACATCGGCTGGTACAACATCAGCCACAACAACCGTGGGGCGATGGGGTATCAGACTCCCAATATCGATCGTATTGCTCGTGAGGGTCTGGAGTTCACCGACTACTACGCACAGCAGAGCTGTACCGCCGGACGGGCTGCGTTCATCACAGGGCAGAACCCGGTGCGGACCGGGCTGACCAAAGTCGGAATGCCTGGCGCCGACGTGGGACTCGACCCCGCTGATCCGACCATCGCCGAACTCCTGAAGCCGCTCGGCTACGCCACCGGCCAATTTGGCAAGAACCATCTCGGCGACAGCGATGAGTCACTGCCCAGCAACCATGGGTTCGACGAGTTCTTCGGCAACCTGTATCACCTCAACGCCGAGGACGAGCCCGAACATCCGGACTACCCGAAAGATCCCGCCTTCCGCGAGAAGTTCGGTCCTCGGGGAGTGATCCATTCCTACGCCGACGGTCGTATCGAGGACACTGGCCCGCTGACTAAGAAGCGTATGGAGACCATCGACGATGAGGTCACCGACCGTGCCGCCGACTTCATCCGTGAATGCCACGACGACGACAAGCCGTTCTTCGTCTGGTGGAACGCCACTCGCATGCACGTGTGGACTCGCCTGAAGGAGGAGTCGGTAGGTCTCAGCGGTCAAGGCGAATACAACGACGCCATGGTCGAACACGATGGTCATGTTGGCCAGATGCTGGATGTGCTCGACGAGCTGGGCATCGCCGACGACACCATCGTGATGTACTCCACAGACAACGGACCTCACTACAACTGTTGGCCAGACGGAGCCATCGCTCCATGGCGCAGCGAGAAGAACTCGAACTGGGAAGGTGCCTATCGGGTGCCGTGCTTCGTGCGGTGGCCGGGCGAATACCCCGCCGGTGAGGTCCGCAACGGCATCATGACCCATCAGGAGTGGCTCCCGATGCTGCTCAACGCTGCGGGCGAGCCGGGCATCGTCGACAAGCTCAAGAAGGGCCACAAGGCCGGCGACAAGAAGTTCAAGGTCCACATCGATGGCTTCGACGCCACCGACTACCTCAAAGGTGACGCAAACGAGTCACCGCGAGAGTGGTTCTTCTACACCAACGACGATGGCCTGATCGTCGCCATTCGCCTGGGTGACTGGAAGGTGGTTTTCCACGAGCAGCGAGCCAAGACGTTTCAGGTGTGGTCCGAACCGTTCGTTCCGCTGCGAATACCCAAGATCTTCAACCTGCGACGTGACCCGTTCGAACGGGCGGACGAACACTCCAACTCGTACTGGGACTGGGTACTCGAGCATCTGTTCGTGCTGTACCCGGCGCAGGCGCTGGCCGCAGAGCAGCTCCAGTCGTTCGCGGAGTTCCCACCTCGCCAGGATCCGGCTGCGTTCAATCTCGAAAATGTGATGAAAGCAGTTACTGACGCAGCCGGTAGCGGGTTGCGTTGAGCGGCTCAGCCAAGCGGCTCAACCGAGTTCGCGGCGGGCTTCTTCGAGGAGTTGGAGCCGTTCGCGGAGCTCGCTGAGGTCGGTCTCGATTGTCGGTAACGCCGACGATCGCTGGTACTCCCCAGCGGCCAGTTCTTCGACACTGCTGACCAGACTGTCGGTGGTGTCGAGGGCCTGCTTCTTCGGTCCTTTGGGAAGCAGAGAGGCCCGCACGAGCTCCTGTTCGATCATGACCGCTTGCCGGCCTAGTGCCTCGGCTTCGGCCGGGCTGTGAACCGATCGTGCAAGCTGCATCGCCTTCACCAGTCGCCGGTGCTGAACGGCCTCTCGTTTGGGTGAACCTGACCAGTTCAGGGGCGCAGCGCTCCGCACCCCCGGTACGAGTTCTTGTTGACCGCGATAATGGCGCTTGACCTTCCTCGCCCCGAACGCCGCTGCGCCGACGACCGCGGCCATGATGAGGAGCAGCGTCGCCAGGATGATCAGAACAACGATGAGTAGCGGACTCACAGGCCCATGACGATAGTGCTGCGCTCAGGACTCCGACGATCGAGCCGCACGTTCGACTCGTTCTTTCACTCCGAGGAGCATCTCTCGGCTCATCACGAAACCGATCGGCTCCATCAGCAGCGGGGAGAAGAAGAGACGGTCGGTGACCGAGTTGCCGTGGACGGTCTTGCCTCGTGCGATCAACCGGCTGTGCCCGTCGGGTTCGGGCTGTATGTGAAAGGCCCAGATGTTGTCGGTCGTGGGCTGTGACATGTCGCTGGGAGTGCCTCGAAGCACCAGCGATTGGCCGGGCTCGACTACGGCCACATGCAGCGGCGGCGATGTCGGATGGAGCCGAATCTCCTCTCCCACTCGGACCGTCTGATGCTCGGGAAGGATCTCGTCGGCGTTGGTGATCCGACAGCCGAAAATGTTCTCGAGACGTTCGAAGGAGTAGAAACCACCACGCCCTTGACCCACCTGGACGATCCAGGGCCAGACGTGTTCGGGGGCGGCTTCGATTGAAACGGCGTGGGTGTAGTCCCACGACGTGATCGGGATGAGGTCTTCGCCGGGGAGCGAGGGATCGGGTTCGCCCGGGCGGGCACCCCACCTGCGACGCCAGTCCCGTTTCCACGGAGCCACGACATGGCCCATGACCTGCAGGAATGCCCATGCAGTTCGGCCGATCGAACGTTGAGTGTGCCGGTCATGTAGAACCGCACGTTGTGAGGTCACTTTGTCTCTGGCCACCATGGGTCGATCTTCGGGTTTACCTGACTCGACGCCCAGGGTCAATGGTCACGGGCTTGCCGTCAGCGACCCCTGACCACTAGGTTCCAGCCAGCCTCGCCACCACGGGGGCGAATGACTCGATGTTCTCTGCGCCGAGAGTGACGTAGCTGAACCCGAAGGTCTCTCGGCGTTCGATGAGGGTTTCGGCGATCTGCTCGACGGTGCCGACCACGGCGAGGGGAGAAGCGAGGGCCTGGTCCTTGTCCATCCCGAGGCCGGGGCCGAGCGCTTCGGCGGTGCCGTCCCGGTCGTCGGTGATCATGGTCATGAAGATTCGGATTTGGAGTTCGATGTCGTCGAACCGATCGCCCGCACCGTCCTTCACCCAGCTGATCTTCTCGGCATAACGCTCTGCGGTCGCATCGGCAACGGTCGTTTCGTCGATAGCTCCCGACTTCAGGTTGGGGTTGACGCCCACGATGTCGGCGTGCCTGCCGGCCAACCTCAGCATCCGTGGCCCACCACCCCCTACCAGTATGGGCACGGGATCCTGAACCGGCTTGGGCTGGAGGTCGAGGTCAGTGACCCCGTAGTGCTCGCCGGTGTACGTGAACGCTCCCTCGCTGAAGAGTCCTTTGATGATCTCGATCGATTCGATCAGCCGATCGATCCGGACTCCGGGACGGTCGTAGTCGATTCCTGCGGCGTCGTAGTCCGATCGCATCCAGCCGGCACCAAGCCCGAGTTCCAGCCGGCCCTCGGACAGGATGTCGAGCGTTGCCATCTCGCTGGCGAAGGTCACCGGATGGCGATAGTCGTTGCACCACACCAACGCGCCCACCCGCAGTGTGGTCGTGGCGTCTGCGGCAGCCATCAGGGCCGGCGTGGGAGCGAGCTGACCGTCGAAGTGGTCGGGCAAACTCAACGATGAGTAGCCCAGATCCTCTACCTTCTTGACCTGTTCGATCCACTCTGACCTGGTTTCTGCGGTCTTGGCCTGGATACCGAATCGAAAGGGCTTTGGCATGGCAAGAGCCTAATATCGGCCCCCGACGACAATCCGCTCAAATTTCAGCTGTAGGTGACGGTGGATTCATGCGGTGGGCGCGACAAGGGCGGAGTATCTCTCTGCTGGTGTGTCCCAGTCCAGTGTCTTTCGTGGTCGTGTGTTGAGCAAGTCAGCGACGAGGTCGAGGTCTTCTTGGCTGTGCACGCTGAGGTCGGTTCCTTTGGGGAGGTAGTAGCGGACGAGTCCGTTCCAGTTCTCGTTGGTGCCTCGTTGCCAGGGTGAGTGCGGATCGCAGAAGTAGATTTCGATGTCGGTAGCGACCGACAGTTTCTGATGGTGTGACATTTCCGTGCCTTGGTCCCATGTGAGGGATCGCCAGAGGTGGGAATCGAGGTTGGTGATGGCCTGGGCCAGTTGTTGGGCGACATGGGCGCCGGTCCGGTTCTCGAGCTTGACCAGCATCCCGAACCGGGTTGAGCGTTCGACCAGAGTCGCTACGGCCGACTTGCCGTCTTTGCC
>JBLYYW010000469.1:0-4321 GCA_048550155.1 Acidimicrobiales bacterium
AGCTCTCAAACCCCAACACACCCGAACTCCGAAGCGTTTCGGCGCCCAGCGCCGAAAGGCGGTAAGTGACAAGGCCGCTAGGCCGAGGAACGACGTGGGCGTTGAGGGACTCGAACCCCCGACCCTCTCGGTGTAAACGAGATGCTCTAGCCAACTGAGCTAAACGCCCCTGCAAGGGAAGTACGAGGCTATCGCAGTCAGCTGTGGTTCAACGCCGATTTGATGTCTGCCAGGAGCTCTCGGGTTGCGGCAACGATCGGACCTCTCCGAGCTTCGGTTTCGAGCACCACCAGTTCGTCGTCGTTCAACTCCCCCACCGCACACCCTGCCTCGGCACAGAACAACAATGCTCCGAGATAGTCCCACACGCCGTGGGCTGCATCGGTGTCGATGAACGCATCGAACGAGCCAGTGCCAACTGCACACATGTCGAGCGCGGCCGCTCCATAGGCCCGGTACTGCCGCCACCCGAGATGACGATCCGGATACCCGGACAAGGCAACGATCGCCTCGCCGAGTTCAGTGCATTCCGACGGCAGGTACTCGGACCCTTCCCCCCGAACCGCGACGAAACGATCTCCGAGGGCGAGGTTGTACACCCCGCTGGCGAGCGGTCCGTCGGCGTCCACCGCGCACAGGCTGGTGGCAAACCACGGCAGGCCACGGGCCGCGTTGGTCGATCCGTCGATCGGATCAACCACCACTGTGATGTCGCCCGAGCCGGAAATACCCGATTCCTCGGTCAGCACCCGAAGGCCGACATCTAGGAGAGCGGGCACGATCAGTTCGTCAGCCACTACGTCGTGTTCGTATTGACCCGGCACCGTGCCGGTGAGATCCCAGCCGATCTGATCCTCCAAACGATCGCCGAGCCTGGCCGCCAAGTCATCGAAGAGGCCGATCAGATCCTCGGGAGCCAAAGCGTCTACAGAACTTCGTCGAGCCAGAACGGTGAACGGTCCAGCATGTACTCCGACACCGCCCGGCACCGTTCGAACGGTTCACACAACGACTCGCGCTCCAAAAACAGATCGCTGAGCGACAGCGGCACCCTGCCGGTGATCGCCAGTTTCCGTTCGGTTGCGTCGGTTGCCGACGCCGTCGAGTCGATTGCTGAAACCTCGAGGGGTAGAACCGTTCCGCCGATGCCGGCCAGTTCGGTGGCGAGGACCAGCAGATCCGGCGGTTTCACCAGCGGAGGCATGGCCCAGCTGAAGATCAGTGGGAACGCAAAACCACTCGGCGGCTCGGCGTCCTCGGGCAAGGAGATCATGGCGTCTTCGAAGGTCAGAAGCGTCCGGGGGTCGACCTCCAACGCAAGATGCAAATCGAGGGGACCACCGCACGCGGCCTCGGGATGGAGGTCGACTTCGAAGGCCTGCGCCATGCTGTAGGTCTCCACGAAGTGACGTTCGTCGTGAACGTGAAAACCATGGTCAGCAGCGTGACCCTTCAAATCGGTTATGAAACCCGGCACATCGATGAGCGCCAACTGGCCTACCTCCTAGAGCGACTACCTATCGTGCCAGATTCTTCGGGCTTTTGTGCGCCGCATAGGGTTGGACCGATGTCAGTTGAGAACGCCAATCTCTACCTCGCGTTGATGGCAACCGCCTTCGACACACCGGATCGGGTGCTGTTTCATCTCGACGATGGATCGTCGATGACCTATGGCGATATGGACCGAAGGAGTTCCCAGTTCGCAAACGGTCTTTCCGGTTTGGGGCTGGAGAAGGGTGATCGGCTCGTCGTACAGGTTGACAAGTCGCCTGATGTGATAGCGCTGTGGCTGGGGTGTCTTCGGAGTGGGGTGATGTTCGTTCCGTTGAACACCGCCTACACCGATACCGAAGTTGCGGCGTTCATGTCGGACGCCGAGACCGAGCACCTCGTGAAAGGTCCGGAAACAGGCGGGTCCCTGACATTGGATTTCGCCGACGACCAGCAGGAAACCCAGGACATCGCCCACGCGGAGCCAGCCGATCCTGCGGCCATGTTGTTTACCAGCGGCACCACCGGACGCTCCAAAGGAGCGGTCATCACTCACCGGGGTCTGCTGGCCAATGCCCGGAGCCTGGCCGAGGTGTGGCAGATCACTTCGACTGATCACCTGCTCCACACGTTGCCGGTCTTTCACGTCCACGGCCTCTTCGTGGCGCTTCACCCCTTGATGCTCCATGGAGCCGAGATCACGTTCCTGTCCCGTTTCACCGCGGACGCCGTGCTCCGACACCTGTCCCGTTCAACCGTGCTGATGGGAGTACCGACGCACTACACCCGACTTCTCGACGACGAACGTTTCACCGCCGAGGCCGCGGCACACATGCGTCTGTTCACCAGCGGCTCGGCCCCCATGACCACCCACGTACACGAGCAGTTTCGGCGGCGAACCGGCCGGACGATCACCGAACGGTATGGGATGACCGAATGCGGCATCATCACCTCCAACTCCCCCGGGTCACCGCTCCCGGGAACGGTGGGCACAGCGCTGCCCAACATGGAACTTCGCATCGGTGAGGACAGCATCGTGGAGGTACGAGGCCCACACCTGTTCGACCACTACTGGCGACGCCCCGACGCAACCGCAGACTCCTTCACTGAGGATGGCTGGTTCCGAACCGGCGACATCGGGACAATGGACAGTAACGGTGTGGTCACGTTGTCGGGGCGTGCATCGGACCTGATCATCTCGGGCGGCTACAACATCTACCCCAAGGAAATCGAACAGGTACTCGACGACGACCCTCAGATCGCCGAGTCGGCGGTGGTCGGTTGGCCCGATCCCGAATGGGGCGAAACGGTGGTGGCCTTCGTGGTCCTGTCCGATCCGACCACGGAGTTCGTGCCGCCCGATCTCGGCCAACAACTGGCCCGATTCAAACACCCCCGAATTTGGAGGGTTGTGGACGAGTTGCCACGAAATGCGATGGGCAAGGTGCAGAAGACGGGTCTGCGAGGGTTAGCGCCCTGAGGACTGACGAGACTTGGGTCTACTCGCTTTCACCGACCGTGAATTCTCCACCTGGCGGCGCAACGTTGCCGGTGACGCTCGGGTGAAGGCGATCAGCGCAAGCACCACCGGATAGATCTCGAGCCGCCCCAGGATCATCGTGACGAAGGCGATCGGAATACCGGCCCTCGGGATGAACGTGAAGTTCTGGGTTGGACCGATGGCGTTGAGGCCAGGGCCCACGTTGCCGATGCTGGTTGCCGCCGCCGAGAACGACGTGACCAGATCGGCCCCGGTCATTGCGAACAACAGTGCGGCCAATCCGAAGATCGACAGCGCCAAGACCAGGAAACCCAACACCTGGAACGCAACCGCATCGGTGAGCGAATACGAACCCACCCGCACCGGCCGAACGATCCTGGGGTGAAGTTGACGCAGCGCCTCCCGCCGAGCGAAGGATCCAACCGCCATCAGTCGAATCATCTTGACACCACCGGCCGTCGATCCAGCCATACCCCCCAGCGGCATCAGCAGGAGGATGACCACCTTGCTGGCGTCACCCCAAATCTGGAAGTCGGCAGTGGCATAGCCGGTGGTAGACACGATGGCGTTCACCGTGAACAGGGCGTCCCGCAGCCCGTCCCAACCCGAATCCAAACCTTCGCCGGCGGTGAACATGACGATGATGGTCGCCACCACAACGAGGCTGAAGTACAGCTTGAACTCGCTGCTTTCCAGAAACGCTCCGGGCTTCCCGCGGATCGCCCGGTAGAGCAACGTGAAGCTCGTGCCGGCGATGAACATCGAGACGATGGCGATCCATTCGACCAGCCCGGAATCGAAGTGATGGATGGACGCGTCGTAGGGCGAGAATCCGCCGGTCGAAACCGTGGTGAAGGCGTGACTGACGGCATCGTAGAGGTTCATGCCAGCCAGCAGATAGGCGGCACAGACTGCGATGGTGAACCCTAGATAGAGCCCCCACAGACGGCGAGCGGTGTTGCGAACCCTGGGGGTGAGTCGTTCACCGGTCGGTCCGGGAGCTTCAGCCTCGAGGAGGTTCATTCCACCGGCACCGACAGTGGGGAGGACTGCGACCACCAGCACGATGACCCCCATCCCACCCATCCATTGGGAGATCGACCTGAAGAAGAGGACCCCCTTGCTGGTCCCTTCGATCGGTGCAAGAACCGTGGCTCCGGTGGTGGTGAAGCCAGAAATCGATTCGAACAGGGCGTAGTCGACGCCGTCCAGCGTTCCCGTGACGAAGTATGGGAGCGCACCAGCCACGGCGAGGAAGACCCACGCACCGGTGACGGTGATGAAGACGTCGACGACCTGGATCCGTTTGGGAATCGCCGTGGTCGTCCA
>JBLYYW010000470.1:0-2644 GCA_048550155.1 Acidimicrobiales bacterium
AGTTCCTGAGTGGTCACAGGTCAACGTCAATGGGGTTGTTGTAACGCCGGGCCCGCTCGCGCCTCTATAGTATTGAGATGGCCACGATCCGTACCCAAACCGTCGAATCGGCCGGGGACCCGACCGACGAATTCCTGGTCGGCGCAGTTCTCCTGGGCGACGTCGACGCCTTTTCTATTCTCATGCGGCGCTACAATCAGAAGCTCTATCGGATTGTTCGGGGGATTACCGGCGACGATGCGAGTGCCGAAGACGCGATCCAGCAGGCCTATCTGTCGGCCTATCGTTACCTCAGGCAGCTTCGGGGGCAGGCGCAATTTGGCGCCTGGTTGAAACGCATCGCCGTCCGGGAAGCGTTGCGCGCTCGCCGGGAAGCCGCGCAGCTCCGGGAGCTTCGGCAAGACGCAGCCCACGCCCAGGTCATTGCGTTTCCGTCGCCCCCCGAGCAACGGCTCGCCGCGCGGGAGTGGGCGCGCCTCGTGGAAACCGCCATCGACGAGTTGCCGGACGCCTATCGGGCTGTTCTCGTCATGCGAAAGGTCGAGCACCTGAGCACCGAAGAAACCGCCGAGCTCCTAGGCGTTTCATCGGAGAACGTTCGCGTGCGGCTCTTTCGGGCGCGCAAGCTGCTTTCCGACCGGCTCTACGACCGAGCAGGCGATGCACTCGACGAGCTCTACGAGTTCGGCGGCGAACGCTGTGGCCGGATCGTCGCCCAGGTGCTCGCCCAATTGAAGTTGTAACGCCGCGCCGTTTGCTCGCCTCAATCAAGCAGGAGGCTAGCCATGCGACCCAACCAAGCAGCTTGGATTTTGACCGCCGCCATTGTGATGGTGGCCATAGGATGCAACGACAATGACGCCGGCACGGACCCGGGCGGTACCGGTGGCACGAGCGGCACACCGGGCACCGGGGGTACCGGCGGCGTCGATCCATCGCTCGTCGAACGAGGCAAGGACATCTTCCGCAACGACACCTTTGGCGACGAGGCTCTCTGGACTGACACGCTCGAGCTCCACACGGTCATCGCCGCCGCAGTGGACCCGCTCACCGCGCTTGCTGTGGGACTCAAGGTTGACGCCAGCGTGCTCCCCGAAGGCATCCTCGACACGGCCGACCTCACCGACCCGGCCACCACCGTGGCTCTGCTGAAGCTCGACGCCGTCGTCGGACTCAAAGGAACGGTCGAAGAAATCGACGGCACCGACACGCTGACCTCCGTCGGCATCACCTGCGCCAGCTGCCATTCCACCGTCGACAACTCGGTCATGCCCGGCATCGGCAACCGCCTCGACGGCTGGCCCAATCGTGACCTCGACCCCGGCTTGATCCTCTCGCTGTCCCCGGCGCTTCAAGACCCGGCGACGCAAGCCGTGCTCACCTCCTGGGGCCCCGGCATGTACGACGCCTACTGGAATCAGGACGGCATCAACGCCCCGCAAGTCATCCCCCCCGCGTACGGCCTCGCCGGCGTCGACCTCGAAACCTTCACCGGCGAGGGCCCCGTCTCGTACTGGAACGCCTACGTCGCCATCACGCAAATGGGCGGCCTCGGCACCTTCGCCGACGAACGCCTCGGCATCGACATCGTGGCCGACCCCGACCTCGTCACGCCGAAGCTCGAGGCCCTCAGAGCCTACCAGTTGAGCTTGCTCCCGCCCCCGCCGCCACCTGGAAGCTACGACGAAGCCTCGGCAGCTCTCGGAAAGACCCTATTCGAAGGCAAGGCCCAATGCGCAACGTGTCACTCCGGCCCTACCTTCACCGACGCGAACGATACGCTCCACACTCCCCAAGAAGTTGGCCTCGATCCAACGCTCGCCATGCGCGGAACCACCGGCATGTACCGCACCACCCCTCTGCGCGGCGTCTGGCAACACCCACCGTACTTTCACGACGCAAGCGCAGCGACCCTCCGCGACGTCGTCGATCACTACGACGCCGTGCTCACCCTCGAGCTCACCGAAGCAGAAAAGGGCCACTTGGTGGAATATCTACGGTCGCTCTAAGACGGTGCCGCGCCGGAGCCACCTTGGCGGCGTCTGTGCCATGGCCTTCGAGGGCCATCTGCGCGACAGGGGAAGCTGTCGGCGGGTTCTTCTCGTACCCAGGCCAGAAAGCCCGCACACGAGAGCTGGTTGACACACTGGTAGCGCGTTTCGATTGCTTGTCCGCACCCATTCGCGAACGCGAAAGCTCCTTGGATGGGGACCATGTCGACACCGATGTCAAAACCAAACTCAAGCGTCGGGCAGCTCTCCAAGTTTGAAATGTCGGGTAGGGGGTGGGTGCGAGCCGGCTGGGAGCAGCGTTTGAGGGCGGTTTGTGCAGGACGAACACGTCGGTGCGTCTGGGGGAACGTCGCGATGGGGCAGGAGGCGGATGGCTTGAGAGGGCGTCGATAGGCATTGCAGGGGCCTGCCGGCTCAGGGTCCCGGAGGGGGCAACTTGTTTGCAAAGCGGTCGCGGACGATGCGCTTTTCACGCTTGGTCTTGACTGGCGCGGTAACCGTCAAGCTCGAGTACGCGCTCGAGTGAGCCAGGCGGCGACCACTCAGGCGGCCCGGCGTTGACCCGCGGGGAGCTCGCGGCGTTCGTCCCGCCGCGAGATCAAGCTCACGAGCTTCATCACGCCCAGGCCAAG
>JBLYYW010000471.1:0-2743 GCA_048550155.1 Acidimicrobiales bacterium
GCCCCCCGACGACAGAACAGCGGAATGTGGTGGGACGACGACGAAAGCCGCAGAGCTGGCCAACGCCTGCTGCAACTAGCCGACCTTGCGGAGATCCACGACGAACACCAGCGTCTCGTTGGGGGCGATGACGCCACCTGCGCCGGCCGAGCCGTAGCCGAGCCCCGGTGGAATCGTGATGCGACGACGGCCCCCGACTTTCATGCCGGCAACGCCCTGGTCCCACCCAGCGATCACCATGCCGGCACCGAGGCCGAATTCGAACGTGGACCCTCGGTTCCAGGATGCGTCGAACTCTTTGCCGGTCGACCAGCTGGTCCCGACGTAGTCAACGCTGACCTGCATTCCGGCGTTTGCCTCGGGCCCATCACCGACCACCACGTCCTCTGTCTGGAGTTCGGCCGGCGGGTCGCCAGCGGGAATTTCGATTGATGGGCGTTCGAAGACATCGGTCATGTCAGAAACGGTAGCGAGCCCAGATCGGTCACCCGACCCGAAAGGCTCGGCAGCTACGACGAAGCGCCCCGAATAGCTTCCCATACCCGGCGAGACGTGAGCGGCATGTCGATGTGTTTCACCCCGAGGTGGCTGACGGCGTCGATCACCGCGTTGTGGATGGCCGAGGTCGACCCGATCGTGCCGGACTCACCGATTCCTTTCGCTCCCAACGGATTGCGGAAGGTCGGCGTTTCGGTGTTGTAGGTGTCGAAGTTGATCAACTCCGCCGCCGACGGGATGGCGTAGTCCATCAGGTTGGAGGTGATGGGGTTTCCGTCCTCGTCGTAGGCGACCTCTTCGAACAGCGCCTGTGCGACGCCCTGGGCGATGCCGCCGTGCTGCTGGCCGGTGACGAGCAGAGGATTGAGAATCTGCCCGCAGTCGTCGACAGCGACGTGGCGCAGCATGGTGACGGCTCCTGTCTCGGTGTCGACCTCGACCAGCGAGAGGTGGGTTCCAAACGGGAACGTGGCGTCCTGGCCATCGAAGTCGTGTTCGAAGCTGAGTTCGGGTTCCATCCCCTCGGGCAGATTGGCCGGATCCTTCGCTGCGGCCGCGAGCGCTCCCCAACTGATCGCCGAAGCAGGCACCCCGGCCACCTGAAGTCCGGCGTCGCCCTTGACGATGTCGGTTTCGGCCGCCTCGAGTATGTGGGCCGCCAATTTCTTCGCTTTCTCCATCACCTTTTCGCTCGCCACAAACACTGCCGACCCACCGGCCTGAAGAGATCGTGAACCCATCGTGCCGGAGCCCTTGGGCACCAAGTCGGTATCGGACTGGTGGAGGATCACGTTCTCCATGGGGACACCAAGGACGTCGCTCACAAGCATTGAAAACGCAGTGTCGTGGCCCTGGCCATGGCTGGACGTTCCCACCTTGGCCGTGACCGTTCCGTCCTCGTTGACCTCGACTTTGCCGTATTCGACGTGGAGCCCGGTCGGTGCCGTGATCTCGACATAGCTGCATACCCCGATCCCGAGCTGCCGATGATCACCACTGGCTCGTCGAGCCGCTTGTTCAGCTCGACGCTCGCCATACCCGAACTCTTCCAGGGCTTTGTCGAGGGTCTTGATGTAGTCACCGTTGTCGTAGTTCGTACCCCCGTGGGTTTGGAACGGAAACATTTCCGGTGTGAGCAGGTTCTTGCGCCGAATCTCAACCGGGTCGATACCCAATTCGACAGCGGCGATGTCGATGACCCGTTCCAACAGTTGTGTTGCCTCGGGTCGGCCAGCTCCTCGATACGCCGCGATTTGTGTGTTGTTCGTGGCAACTGAGGTTGCCCGAAAACGCAGTGCTGGGATTTTGTAGACGCCCTGGCACATCATCTGGGTGAAGTAGGTGAGGTATCCACCCACGGCCGGGTACGCACCGGTGGCGGCGACTGCGTTGAAGTCGAGCCCCGTGATGACACCATCGCTTGTCAGACCCAGCCTCGCGGTGAGAACCATGTCGCGGCCCTGGGCCATCGCGACCATGTTCTCGCTCCTCTGCTCGGTCCACTTGAGCGGCTGGCCAAGCAGTTGAGCCAACCTTGTTGTGAGCAAGAACTCGGTGTAAGCGCCAGCCTTGGATCCGAACCCGCCGCCGACGACGGGAGCTGCCACCCGGAGGTTGCCCGGATCGAGGTCGAGCTGTTTGGCCAGAACATCCCGAACGGCAATCGCGTTCTGGCTCGGAATCCACACACTCAGGTGGCCCTCTTCACCGGGGAGTACCAGGCACCCGTTCGGCTCCATCGGGACGCCGGCCAGACGTTGGGAGTGCACCCGAGCCTCGATGACCCGCTCGGCATCGGCGACCGGATCAGCTTCCTGGCCGTTGTCGGTTCGGTACACGATGTTGCTGCCAAAGTCTTCGAACAACAGCGGCGCACCTTCGGCCATTGCCGCTTCTTGATCGGTGACCGCGTCGAGCGGGTCGTAGTCGACGTCGACCCATTCGGCGGCGTCCAGTGCTTGTCCTCTGTTGTCAGCCACGATCACCGCGACGATGTCCCCGACGAAGCGGACCTTGCCTTTTGCCAGCGGCGGGCGGGAGAAAGCAGAATCGAACCTCGCGAAGCCAAGAAACGGCTTCATGTCCAGAGTCTCAGCTGTCCAGACGCCGCGGACTCCGGGCGAACGCTCTGCTTCGGTCACATCGATCGACAGGATCTTGGCATGGGCGAACGGTGACCGGACGAAGTGAACGAACCCGACACCGGGGACCTTGATGTCGTCGAAGTAGGCGTCGGTGCCAAACA
>JBLYYW010000472.1:0-5974 GCA_048550155.1 Acidimicrobiales bacterium
CACCGCGACTTCGATTCTGCGCCCAAGGGCAAGGCGCGGATCGTGGGCCAGCAAGCGATCGCCCAGGCCGAGATCGGCGAACGGAAGAAATCGATCCGCTCGATTCGTGAGGTGGTCAAGCTGAACTGGAGAGAGCCCCGCTGGCCACTGGCGATCCTGGTTGTGCTCGGGCTGCCGGCCAACGTGCTGTTGAAGGTGCTTCACCGGTTCGGCAGAGGGATCTAGTCCCACCTCCGAGAGCCTGCCTTCCAGTCTTCGTGGATTCCGGCTTCGCCCGGTTCGAGGCCGAACGCTCGAAGCTGAGGCTGTTCTCGGAGCGACCTTTTCAGTTCGGCGAAGCTCGGGAACGTGGCAAGCGTGATCACCGCGTCCCACAGCTCCAAGGCGTCCCGGTCATTTGGTACTCGACTGATGACCGGACCAAAGAACGCGGGGCCCTCCGGGGGCCGGAACGAAATGATCGGAGTGCCGACATCTCGTCCGGTCTTTTCCAGTGCGGCATCGGTGTCGGCTTGCACATCGGCTGTGAGTGCCTCGTCGTCGGCTGCCGAAGCGTAGGAGAGCTCGTGGCCCACCCGGCCGAGCACAGATTCGAGGTGCTCTCGGGATCCGAGCCACGAACGAGGCTCGACGCCGTGATCCCCATTCGGCCCGCGATCCACATCGAATACGGTGGAACCGAACGCGTCGTACAGAGGTCCCATGGCATCGACGCCGGCATCGCGACGGATGGCGGCAGCCACCCGAAGCATGCGAAGACCGGCGGTGTGGCTGTGCTCGTATTCGGGCGGGAAGTGGGCGTGGTAGTCGATGTGGGCGTTCAGTAGACGCAGGGAGATGAATCGCCAGTTGACCGAGTAGTCACGTTGGGCCTGGACCTTGTGAATCCAGCGGGAAGTAAGCCACGCGAACGGGCAAACCGGGTCCCAGAAGAACTCGATGTCGTAGGCGGCGTGAGGGTCGGTCGTTTCGGACATGGGCCATACAACCTCGGGATTTCCTCCGCTGTTCCAATCTTTCTACCCTGAGCAGATGGATGACGTACCTCGAACCGGCGACGTTGAGCCCGACATTCGGCGCTACCTCGAGTCGCCTCTGGCCGCGTTTCCTGACGTTGCCACCAGCACTGCAGCCGAGGTACGGGCCCACTTCACTGAGATGCGAACCGTGGAAGAGATGCCCGATGTGGCTGAGGTGTCGAACACCGTCTTCAAGGGTCCGGGCGGAGACGTACCGGTCCGGGTCTATCGCTCGGGTGAGCCCGAGACGGCAGTGATCCTGTGGTTTCACGGGGGCGGCTGGGTGTTGGGCGATCTCGATACCGCCGAATTGCCGGCTCGGAGTTTGTGTGCTCAGACCGGATGTACCGTCCTCAGCGTTGGGTATCGCCTTGCCCCCGAGGCCCGGTTTCCGGGCGCGGTCGAAGACTGTCTCGCCAGCCTGAAGTGGGCCCGGACCGAGGCCGGGACACTGCGAATCGACCCCGACCGCCTCATCGTCGGAGGCGACAGCGCCGGGGCAAACCTGGCCGCCGTGGTCGCCGTGGCCGAACGGGATGCCCGAAGGTCTTTGCTCGGCCAACTGTTGATCTACCCGGTGATCGAACCGAAGACCGAGTCGGGAGGGTACGGAGCTGTCGGAGAGGGCTATGGCCTGTCCGAGGCTGCGATGGACTGGTTCTGGGATCACTACGTCCCCGAGGCGGCGGACCGCAGCGACTGGCGGGTCAACCTTTCCGTGGCCGAGCTGAGCGGAGCGCCGGATGCGTTTGTGCTCACATGCGGATATGACCCCTTGGCCGCCGAGGGCATCCGCTTCGCTTCCCGTCTCGCGGCGGCTGGTGTGAGCGTCGTGACCGAACACCTGGCAGGCGCGATCCACGGCGTCTTCGCGACAAACCTGGACGCAGGTTTTCGATCTCGGGCCGCGGCGTCAGCCTGGGTCAGATCATTGATCGACAACCGCAGCTTCGAACGCGGCTGATCGGACCGACCAGTTTTGGTGTTGGGGTGGTGTTGGCGCTCCCGGGCTGAAGAGAACGGTTGACGGCCGAACCGCGTGGGAACGGATCTCGGAAACCGCGCCTGCAACATCGGGGGCTTGGAGGAACTGCTCGAGCTCGATACCGGCGGACACAATCTGGCCGATCAACTCGCGGCCGTTGTCGGGTACAGCAACGGCCGAAATCGTTCGGGTTGTGGCCCGGAGCGCCTCTATGAGCGGTTCGGGCGAGACATGTCGGTCGATCCCACCGAGTATCAGCCAGAGATCCGCGCCGGTGAACGCCATCACGGCCGCGGCTGCGCCGGACGGATTCGAGGCCAGCGAATCGTCGAACCACCGGTGCGCGTCGGGCGAGGCGAGCTCGCGAAGTCTCCCGATCATCGGAGGTAGGCCGGCGATCACTCCATCGGGTTCGGCGGCTACGGAAACACCGAGGTCGGTGTGAAGCCAATCCGCGGCGGTGAGGGCCAGCCTGGCGTTTGTCGCCATGTGCCCTGGCATGGGATCGAGCTTCGGGTACGAGGCATCGGATGCGGTTCGCAGATTCGGATGGTCGGAGAGACTGTCGACCAGTCCCGAGATCGTGAGCGCCCGATCGGCGCGGCGAACCGGCCCGAGTTTGTCGGCTTGATACCGCTCCACCGAACCGTGCCAACTCACATGGTCCTCGCTGAGGCTGGTGAGAACTCCCAGATCGGCCCGGTGGGTCATGTTGACGGCCTGATAGCTGCTGATTTCACACACAATTGGTGTGCCATCAACCGGCGGATCCAGCGACCAGATCGGTGTCCCGATGTTGCCGACCAGCGCGCTCGTGGGAAGAATTGATGCCAGCATCCGGGCGACCGTACTCTTTCCCTTGGTTCCGGTGATGATGACGATCGGGAATCGGCGCCCATGACTCTCCAACCACAGGTTCACCGCAGTCGTCACGAATTCAGGGGGGATTCTCGACAGTGCAGATGCGATGTCGGCCCGGTAGGGCGGAAACCCCGGCGACCGGACGATCAGATCCCCAGGACTCCAGGCGTGAATGGCTCCCACGGACGCACCTGCAGCTGCGCACGCTGTACGGGTTGAAGACGCCATCGTTTCCGGCTCGTCCACCCACACCCTGATTCGGGCCGCGCTCGACAGGTGGGGAAGCAGTGCGGTGTTGTCGATCCCGGCGCCCAGAAGATCGATCGTCCGACCTTCGACGTGGGCCAGAGTGATCGTCATGGGCTGAGCGCTTCGGTCAGACGACGCTGGAACACTTCGGGCGCAGGGCGCGGGCGCAGCTTGGCATCGTCGGCCCCCAGCTGTTCCCAGCGACCCAGCGCGTGAGCAGCCTCGGCCGATGAGCGAAGCTCGGTCACCACTCGATGCTCAGCCCATCGAGGGTCGGTAGCCAAGGTGAGGAGAGCATTGGCCGCGTCGGTGCGCTCGCCCACACATTCGAGTGGTTTCGTCTCCGACCAGAGTTGGCGGAACCCGTCGACACGTTCGGGCAGATCCAACAAGTCATGTCCGAAGATGTTCACCATTTCCGCAGGACCGAGCCGGGTGGCCAGCATCAGGAAGGTGAAGAGGCACTTGGGGCATTCGCCGCACCACCGCTGCGGTGCTTCCTGGGCCGATCCGGTGGTCCTGCCGGCGAAGGCCCGGTTGCAGCTCACCAACAGTCCAAGGGCATCCGGTTGACAACTGAGCAGCCGGACAATGTCGGCCTCGTCGACCGACCGCAGCCACGAGAAGTACCGCACGCCGATCGCACGACTCGCCACAGCTCGATCGAACAACGCCTCGAACGTGGCGCCCTTGGACCACTGGTGGTTGATGGCTCGCCCCGCTGATGCCGGGTGATCGGAGATCAATGTCGGCTCGCTGGCCGCCTCTTCGTTCGCCAAAACGACCGAGGTGTACCCGTCGCGGACAGCGGCCATTAGACAGATAGCGCTCACGATGGCGGTGATGGGAATGTGTCCGTTGAAGCGGTCGTTTCTGGTGAGCTCATCGATCCGGTCGACGCCTCGGTGGATCTCGATCAGTTCGTGGCCGAGGACATCGGCAACCGCTCTGTGGGTCGACGTGGGATTCACGGTGACCGGATCGGCTTCGTCGAGCATGCTCAGTACGACGGTTGAGTCTTTGCCGCCGCCAAAGGGGACCAGCGGACGGCCGATCTCATGGTCATCGTAGTCGTCGACGCCGGGGGCAGGTTCCGTTTCCTCACCGGCCCAGACGAACCGGCTGATCAGCGGGATGGCAAGGCCGTTGGTGTATGCGAATTCGCGAAGACCGTGATCGTAGAGCGCCTCCACGAGATCCCGCTCTGGTTTGGTGGTTTCGACTTCGACGATCACCGTGTGCGGGGCCTGTGATTTGTAGTACGAGGTTCCGGCGACGAGAAGGAGCAGCCGGGCCGCAGATTGGAAGCGTTCGGAGTCTTCAGCCGAGGGGCGGGGAGAGAGTTCGATCCGTTCTATGAACTCCTCGTCGCCGGACCCCTCGTCACCGAACCCGTAGTGCAATTGAACAACGCCGGAGCGAGGGTCTGCGTTCACTCGGCGTATGTGGAACCCAACTGTTCCCCGGCTGACCACGGACCAATCCTATCGGCGTGCCCAGATCGGAGGTTGCGGCCTCCATACCCGCTCGCTGTCGTCCTCGGCCCGGGATCGGCCTACTGTGAGTGTGAGAGCCCTGTGATACACCCACCACAAGAGGAACACCTCATCTCGCAGCACCGCGCGCTCGCGCGCCAGCTGGCGCGGCGGTTCTCTCCCGGCCCTCTGGTCGATGAAGATCTCCTCTCGGTCGCCACGATCGCATTGGTCGCCGCTGCCCGTCGATTCGACACCGACCGCAACATCCCGTTTCACTCCTTCGCTGCTCCAACGATCATCGGCGAGATCAAGCGATTTCTTCGGGATCAGACGTGGGCCGCGCACGTGCCCCGTCGTTTGAAAGAGGTCGCCATCCGATTGGAAGGCGTCCAGCGGGCCGGACAGCAGGAGCTAGGGCGGTCCCTCACCGTCGCCGAGCTGGCCGAGCGGCTCGGGGTTGGGATCGACACCGTTCGCGAAGGCCTCGAGGCCGCACAAAGCCGGCGTTCGGGCCCCCTCACCAGTGTCGATCGACCGTTCGTGGAGCAGAGCTGGGAGGAGGTAGCAACGTTTGTGTCGATCGAGCAAGCCATGGAGCAGCTCAGCGAAGATGAACGGGGAGCCCTGTTGCTCAGATACTCCGAGGATCTCACACAAGCAGAGATTGGTGCTCGGCTGGGATACAGCCAACCGCACGTACATCGACTCATACGTCGCGGTCTGGACAACCTGCGCTCCCACTTTGACTTGGTGGACCGGTAACCGACAAAGGGGCACTGGATGTGTTGCGTCGGTTACGCTCCTGCGATGCTCGGAACCTCGGCGGCCAAACCGGCGGCGAAATACTCCGCTGCCGGCCTCGTGTGGAAGGGGCTCCGGCGAACGGCATGGCCACGTGCATGGCGCAGCCATGAGCTGAAGAAGCGGTACGACGTCGTGATCATCGGCGCCGGGGTACATGGATTGGCCGCTGCCTACTATCTCGCTGCGAACCATGGCATCACCGACGTCGCGGTGCTCGACAAGGGCTACCTGGGCGGCGGTGGTAGTGGCCGGAACACCGCGATCGTGCGGTCCAACTACCTCACCCCCGAGGGTGTTGCGTTCTATGACCGCTCGCTGGCGCTCTACAAGTCGATGGCCAAGGACCTGAACATCAATGTGATGTTCTCCGAGCGAGGGCACCTGACCTTGGCTCACACCGACGCTGCGCTGCGGACCATGCGATGGCGAGCCGAGGTGAACAAGCTACAGAACATAGATTCCGAGGTCATCGGGCCCGGCCGGATCGCCAAACTCGTGCCCAGTCTCGATGTCAGCACCCAGACCCGGTTCCCGATTCAAGGTGCGCTGTACCATCCGCCGGGAGGGACAATCCGGCA
>JBLYYW010000473.1:0-4045 GCA_048550155.1 Acidimicrobiales bacterium
GCAACACCGACAGCCGAGGTCGATCCAATCAGTTCGCTGGGCTGGAGAACTACGAAACCATTTTCGGGTCCGATTCGAACTGGGACCTTTCGCAGTGGACCGACATGTTCACCCGGGCCCCGTTCGAGCTCGGGCTTCTGCTCGCGCTCGTCGGCTTCGCCTTGGCGATATTCATCGGTAGACGATCGGGCCACAGCTACGGTGGTTCGGGCATTCTGACACCGTTGTTCGGGTTGATCGCAGTAGCGGCCGCGTTCTTCCAACTGCGGCTCATCGGTGACGACGGGCCGGAGTCTGCACAAGGAGAGTTGGTCGAGGCGGCCAGTACACCATTGTGGCGATATGCCTACGTCCTCGTGTTCCTGATCGGGGGCGTCGGGCTGTTGTACGCGGCCGTGAGCAACGTCGGCTTCGGAGGTTCGTCATCGTCGTCGGGCTCCGGGTCGAGCAAGATCCACAAGTTCCCGATCGACTTCGGCGGTGGCCACGGTGGCATGCTGGCCTTCGGTCTCTTCCTGATCGTCACCGGCGTGTTCGCCACCTTGCGGGGGACCGTTCTGAACAGCATCTGGTGGGTGTTTGCGGTCACGGTGCTGTCCACCGTGTTCGGCCTGGGGATCGCTGCGTTGGCCGATCGGGCCAAGCTCGAGAACGTGGCCAAGTCGATCATCTTCATGCCCCTCGCCATCTCTTTCGTGGGCGCTGGCATTATCTGGCGGTTCATGTACATCGCCCGACCCCAGGGTCAGCCTCAGACAGGAATCCTCAACTATCTGTGGCTGAAACTTGGCGACCTCTCGGGCTCCGGTGCTCGTTGGATCGGTGTGCTTGTCCTTCTGGCGATCGTGCTCGGTGCTTTTGCTGTGGCCTACACCGGGTACCTCAAGAAGGCGCGTGGACTCATCGGAGTCGGTGTGGCCATGAGCATCCCGTTCCTCTGGCTGGCGTGGCGGCTGGCCCAAGGTCGCCTCGGCGGGACCGGCGAGGTCACGCTCGACCGGACCATCTTCTTCCTCTCCCAGGACCTTCCCTACAACAACCTCTGGCTGATGGTCGTGCTGATCTGGATTCAGACAGGGTTTGCGATGGTCATCTTCTCCGCGGCAATCAAAGCCGTGCCTTCGGAGTTCATCGAAGCAGCCCGAGTTGACGGGGCCACCGAGTCATCGATCTTCTGGCGGATCATCGTCCCGCAGATCATCCCGACGATCGGTGTTGTTGTCACGACATTGATCGTGACCGTTCTGAAGGTCTTCGACATCGTGAAGGTGATGACCAACGGCAACTTCGGAAGCCAGATCGTTGCCAACGAAATGTTCTTCCAGGCGTTTACCGTCGGAAACCAGGGGGTTGGTTCCGCACTCGCCGTCATCTTGTTCGTAGCGGTCCTGCCGATCGTTGTCATCAATATCCGCCGACTCCAAGCAGAGGAGGCTTGATATGACAGTCGTAGATGTTTCCGCCGAGCCAACCGAGGTCTCGAGCTCCACCGAAGGCCAGTCGCTCACCAAGGCCGTCTATCGGTTCCTTTCCTCGATCCCGACGTGGCTTCTGTGGGTCATCGTCATCATTTGGACGACCCCCACCGTCAGCCTGTTTGTCCAATCGTTCAGAGGGCGGGATGATCAACGATCCAGCGTCTTCTGGGGACTGTTTGCAAACCCCGATCAGTTCACAATGGCGAACTACGACGCCGTGTGGAATTCCAAAGCGTCGGGCGGGCTACAGGAAGGCTTGGTGAACTCGTTCGCCATCGCAATTCCCGCAACGCTCATACCCATCGCAATTGCCGCGTTTGCTGCTTATGCGTTCGCGTGGATCCCGTTCCGTGGCCGCGAGTTGGTGTTCATCGGGCTCGTCTCGCTACTGGCAATTCCCAATCAGGTTGCGCTGATCCCGTTGCTGCAGATGTTTGCCAGCGGCGCTCATCTGACAATCCCTCTCACCGAAAAGACCATCACGTTGCTTCCCGACGTCGGGCTCCAGGGAACGAGCCACGCAGTGTGGTTATCGCACACGGCGTTCGCCCTTCCTTTTGCGGTGTTCTTGTTGCACAACTACATCAAGTCGCTCCCCAAGGACATCTTCGAAAGCGCAAGAATCGACGGTGCTGACCATTTCACGATCTTCTGGCGGCTGGTTCTGCCGCTCTCGATCCCGGTGCTGGCAGCGTTCGGCATCTTCCAGTTCCTGTGGACCTGGAACGACTACCTGATCGCCACCACCATGCTCGGAGCGGCGGGGGAGAACACACCGCTCACGATCCGAATCGCAGCTCTCACGGGAGAGTTCGGTCGAAATGAGCATCTGCTCACCGCGGGTGCGTTCGTCATGTCGGCGGTTCCGCTGGCAGTGTTCTTCGCACTACAGAAGTTCTTCGTGCGAGGGCTCCTGGCCGGATCGGTGAAGGGCTAGAACACACTCAGCCGGTAAGTGACTGTGTGTGGACTACTTGTGCGCGCCCCGTCCATGATCGTGCGGCGGGCAGGGTTTCCTGCTTCATCCCCGTCGCCAACTCTTTCGCCGTGAGGGCGGCGCGGTAGTCTGGAAGCCATGAGTGCGGTGGACGTGTGGGACGAGGACATCTCTACCCAACCCCAGCGTTTCACCAACCGTGAGATCAGCTGGCTGGCGTTCAATGACCGGGTTCTTGCCCAGGCCGAAGATCCGCGCCTTCCCCTCATCGAGCGGCTCAAGTTCTGTGCGATCTACGCCAATAATCTGGACGAGTTCTACATGGTTCGGGTCGCCGGTCTGAAAGACCAGGTGGCTGCCGGGATCGTCGGTACCCCACCGGACGGTCTCACCCCAACGATGCAGTTGGAAGAGATCCACTCGCTCGTGGGTGGCCATTTCGCCCGCCTCAGCAAGGTCTTCGAGGGAGACATACGCCCCGCGCTCGCCGCCGAGGGCGTCGAGATCGTCCACTACGACCAGCTGGACGCAGTCGACTTGGAAGCCGCGGCTGAGCTGTTCGCAGAGAAGATCTTCGGCGTGCTCACCCCCTTGGCTGTCGATCCCGGCCATCCGTTTCCGTACATCTCGAATCTGTCGCTCAACCTGGCCGCCATCGTCCGCGATCCGTCCGATCGCAGCCAACACTTCGCGCGAATCAAGGTTCCCCCTTCACTGCCCCGGTTCAACAAACTCCCCTCGGGTCGATTCGTGGCGTTGGAGGAAGTCATCACCGCCAATCTCGATCAGCTCTTCACCGGCATGGAGGTCGTCGGGGCATGGCCGTTCCGGGTTACCCGCAATGCCGACCTGACCCTCGATGACGAAGAGGCCGACGACCTGCTCGAAGCGGTCGAGATGGAACTCCGTCGCCGGCGCTTCGGGCGAGCGATCAGACTTGAGCTGTCCGAAAACATGCCCGAGTCGGCGCTGGAGATCTTGCTTCGGGAACTCGACCTCGAACGAACCGACATGTTCTATTTCTCCGGGTTCATCGATCACACCGGGTTCAACGAGTTCAACGACCTCGACCGCCCCGATCTGATGCAGCCGATCACCCCGGGGGTCCAGCCACCGGAACTGGCCAATATGGAGTCCACCGGTGAGTTCTTTCGCCGGATCCGAGAGAACGACATCCTTGTTCACCATCCCTACAGCAGCTTCAGCGCCTCGGTGAGCGAGTTTGTTCGCAATGCAGCCCGAGACAAGCGGGTTCTGGCGATCAAGCTCACTCTGTACCGGACCTCGGGTGATTCGCCGATCATCGACGCCTTGATTCGAGCCGCTGAGGCCGGCAAGCAGGTCGCGGCACTGGTGGAGCTGAAGGCTCGATTCGACGAACGGGCCAATATCCGCTGGGCACGACGTTTGGAAGAAGCCGGCGTCCACGTGGTGTACGGCCTGGTGGGCCTGAAGATCCATTGCAAGACGACGCTGATCGTTCGCGAGGAAAGTAGTGGGCTGCGCCGGTACTGCCACATCGGAACCGGCAACTACAACCCCGGAACGGCCCGGTTCTATGAGGATCTCGGCCTCTTCACCGCCCATCCCGGCGTCGGTGACGACGTCACTGCACTCTTCAACTTCCTCA
>JBLYYW010000474.1:0-9008 GCA_048550155.1 Acidimicrobiales bacterium
GACCTGCTCCACTTTCTGATCGAACGCGCCTCCGCATGGGGTGTCACGGGTCTCGACGACCTGATCGCTCTGCCCACGGTTGCCGGTCACCCCCAATGGAAGAAGCTGTCGCTCACGACACACCTGCCGCGCAAACCGGGTGTGTACTTCTTCGTCGACTCCCAGGATCGAGTCCTGTACGTCGGCAAGGCGACCGATCTTCGGGCGAGGGTTCGGAGTTATTTCAGTTCAGAACGGCGCCGCAAGATCCCTCAGCTCCTCAGGGAGACCGCTGCGATCAGACATCAGGTGTGCGACAACACACTGGACGCCGAGCTTCTCGAACTTCGCCTCATCCAGGAGCACACTCCTCGATTCAACCGGCGGGGCACCCGACCGATGAAGCCTCAGTACGTGAAGCTCACCACCGCTGAGGCCTTCCCGCGCCTGTCGGTCGTTCGGTCCGTGAAGCCGCCCGGTGTGTATCTGGGACCTATCTCGAATCGGCGAACCGCCGACTTGGTGGTCGAGGCGATCCAATCGGTTGTCCCCCTCCGGCGGTGCACTACCAAGATCAGCAGGTCCGGTTCACCCAAGAGCAATGGACTGTGTACCGCTGCCCAGCTCGGCAAGGCGGTGTGTCCTTGCACCGGAGAATTGACGGTCGATCAGTATGCGCCAATCGTCGCAGACGCCACGCAGGTGATGACAACCCACCCTCACGTGGCCCTTGAACGGCTCCGCGAGCGGATGGAGGAGCTGGCGGCCCAGGAACGGTTCGAGGACGCCGCTCTCACCCGCAACCGCGCCGGGGCCTTTGCCAGTTCGATCGAACGGTCACGGCGACTGGAGATGGTGCAGCAGCTGGGTACGGTCTCGCTCCAGTTCCCGTCAGGTGTTGTGCGCATCGACTCCTCCCGCCTGTCGATCGAAGAGTGTCTGCTCGTGGGCGGATGGATCGATCGACACGCGGGCCGGGCACAGGTTCTGTCCGGCTCAGATGCACTCGCATCGCCGCTGCCTCGTCTGGACGACTTCACCCCGCGGAAAGCACCAACGCTCAGCTAGCGAGTTCTCAGGTGCCGGTGGTGAACGTCTCGAACAGTTCGGCAACCTTGCCCGAGGTGAGCGAGTCGGTAGCGGCCGCTACGGCCGAAACGAGATCCGGTTCCACACCCGCCACCAGAAGAGCCGCCCCGGCATTGAGCCGAACGATGCCTGAAGCTGCGGGCTCCGAATCGGGGTCGGTGATCATCCGCCGGAAGATCTCGGCATTGCGCCCTCCGTCCCCACCGGCCAGATCGGAGTGCTCCACCAGCGGTATGCCGACCGCCTCAGGGTGAACCGTGAGTTCCTTGATTCCCGAACCTGTCACGTCCCACACCCGAGTTGGACCCACAGTAGAGAGTTCGTCGAGCCCATCGTGGCCGGCTACCACCCATGCCCGCGCCATCCCCCGCCCTGACAGGATGCGAGCCATTTGCTCGGCCCGCTCGTCACTTGCTACGCCCAGGACGATCCGCTTCGTGTGCCCCGGATGCACGAGTGGGCCGAGGATGTTGAAGACCGTTGGTATTCCGACTGCTGCCCGCACCGGACCCGCGTGGCGCATGGCGGGATGAAAGGTCTTGGCCCAGGCGAATGCCAAGCCATAGCGCTCGATGAGCTGTTCGACTTCGGTCGGCGTGGGGTTGATGTCAACACCGACAGCGTCGAGAAAATCGAACGATCCGCTACTGCTCGACGCAGCGACGTTGCCGTGTTTACACACGGTGGCGCCAGCGGCAGCCGCTACGAAAGAGGCCATCGAGCTGACGTTGAGTGCGTGGCTTTTGCGATGTTTCGATCCACCGGTTCCGACGATGTCCACCGATCCTTCGGGGATGGTCAGCGGTTCTGCCGCGGCCAACATGGCGTCGGCAAAGCCGAGAATCTCGTCATCGGACTCACCCTTGACCCTGAGACCCATCAGCAGCGCCCCCAGGGCTGCGGGATCCGCCTCCCCGTTGAGCACTTCGGCCATCGCAGCCGACGTTTCCGCCCTCGACAGATCAGAACCCTCGGCGAGGGTGTTGAGTAGGCCGGTCCAGGAGCTGGTCACCGTCGTACTCTAGATCGGAGAGCGAGCGAGATGTCCACGGTCTCAGCTCTCGGGCGAACCCTCGGATACCGGTCAGCGGAGGTCGCCACCGATTTCGATTCGATTCTGTTCGGTCAGCTCGGTGGATTCACGGTAAGCGGCATGGGCACACACGATCCTGGTCGGGCCTGCGACGAACTTCTCGACTTGTTCGGCTGTGACCGGCCACCAGACGTAGTGGACGGTCGAAGTTGTGTCCTGACGGGTGAGAGCGTCGTCATGGGATCGATCAACTCTGTTGAGGATGATTTCTGCCGTATCGCCAACACCGAGGTGGAGCTCGATCGCCTGCTCGATACCAACGAGCCGGGGAAGCCATTCCCTGACGAGTTCGGAATTCGTCAGTTCGACAAACATCGTTGCGCTCAGTTTGCCGGGCCGCGAGATCAGCGGATTGTAGGTGCGAAGTTCGGTTTCGATGCCAGCGTCGGTCGTGATCTTCTCGACCCGCGCCATTTCCTGGATCTGAAAGCGGACCGTCTCGCGGTTCTCGGCCAACAGCGTTAGCAAGGGGCCCAGATGAATGCGTCGCTTCTTCTTCATTTCGATGACATGGGCTCTGAACGCGGCCCGCTCGCGTTCGTAGGCTCGCAGGTCCGAGATGTCGTCGACAGAGAGCTCTACGGACACGGCCCTACACGAAGCCTCTGAAACGCCGCTGCGATCTCTCAGCGCAGGTCGTCGAGGCCTTCGGAGAAGCGCGCTGCGTGACTTTTCTCGGCCCGGGCCAGCGTCTCCATCCATTCGGCCACTTCATCGAACCCTTCCTCGCGGGCAGTCCTGGCGAACCCAGGGTACATCTCGGTGAATTCGTAGGTCTCGCCAACGATCGCAGACTTGAGGTTCTCTTCGGTGGGCCCGATCGGTTCATCTGTGATCGGGTCGCCGACCTCGGAAAGAAAATCGAAGTGGCCAAACGCGTGCCCGGTCTCACCCTCGGCAACCGATCGGAAGAGCGCAGCAACGTTCGGATATCCCTCGACGTCCGCCTTCTGGGCGAAGTAGAGGTAGCGACGGTTGGCCTGACTCTCGGCCGCGAATGCCGCCTTCAGGTTGTCTTCGGTCTTGGTGCCTTTCAGATCTGGCATGGCTCTCCTGAAGTTGTTCAACGGTTGGACGCGGAAGAATCGGCGTCCGAACAGTCCACAGGCTATGCGAACCGGTCCGAATCGAGAGATTCGATCCGGTTGGGTTCGGCGATCAGGCCAGCCGGTCGGGCCCAGCCACCACGATTGGAATACGCTGCATGACGTGCCAACCGTCGATTGGAATGTGGTGAGGACCGCGGCGCTGAGCGGACTGGTTCTGCTCGTGCCGCTCACGCTGCTGTCGTTGTGGGTGATTGATGACGGGTCATCGAGCTATGCAAAGTTGGGTTTCTTCGGGCTCACCATGTTCGGTTTCGCGGCCGCCGGCTACGGGGGCGGAAAGCTGGCACCGATGGCACCGATGACCCACGGCGCCCTCGGCGCCGCCGGCACGTGGGCGATCATCCAGGCCTTCGGAGTAGTTCGTCGCCTCATCAGCGGTGAAGAAATCAATGTGATCGGATATCCCCTGCAGGCGATGATTGCAGCTGGCTGTGGCGTGTTCGGTGCCGTATTCGCTGATTGGGTTCGACGCTCCGGCCGTCCAACGTCAGTTGACGAACTCCGCTCACGGTTGCCCCGCTAGGGCAGCTTCTTCACGATCCGCTCGATCGTTCCGAGCGTCCGGACGGTCGTGGGCCCGACGGCGAGGTCGAGGCGTTTGTGAAGGTCGCCGGTCTCGGCCAGCCCGCCCGGTGGCAACCAGTGGATCTCGATCCCGATGACTTCGTGCCGATCATCGAGCCCGAACACACCGGCGAGAGCTGCACTGCTCGGTCTCCGAAGAAACACAATCTGGGGCTTTCCGCCGTCGGCGCCGCGTTGACCAGCGAAGGGAGAGGCGGCGATTTCTCGGACCTGATCGGCCGACCGGACAAACACCGGAACCTCGTATCCCAGCTCAGCTGCGAGGCCGGCCTCGAGCTCACCAGCGTCGATCTGAGTCGAGTCTGGGAGGATCACGTTTCCACTGGCCTGGTACGGCGTGGGGTTGGGGTACCCCAACCGTTGGAAGGTGGTCACCAGATCTGAGTTGGTGATTCTTCGACTACCGAGGTTCATTCCCCGCAGGAACACAACGACCGCCATGGTGTCGATCGTAGGCGCATCCGGAATCTGACCGAGTCTGCGACGATCGGGTTGCAATACGCTCGGTAGGGACCAAGGGCCCTTCCTCGTGCCCTGGTCGGGATTAAGGTCGGCTTTGATCGCTCTACTACTGAACCGAGGTCTTTCCATGAAGAGAGTGCTTGCCCTGCTATTTGCGTTGTTGTTGTTGGCGGCTGCGTGCGGCTCCGACGACTCAAGCGATGACTCCGCGTCATCGGACGACTCAGCTGCGTCAGACGATTCGAGCTCATCGGACGATTCGAGTTCCTCGGACGATTCGAGTTCCTCGGACGATTCTGGGGACGACGGCGCTGCAACTGAACCGATTGCGATCGAGATGTGGATCGCGTTCAGCGACGATGCCCGTCTCAACTACACAAAGGACCGGGCCGCTGAATTCAACCAGAAGCACCCCGAGTACGAAGTGACGGTCACATCGTTCGACTCCTACAACACGGTCTTCGAGCAGGCTCAGCTCGCCATCGACGATGGGAATCCACCCGAGGTCATCCACTTCTTCGAAGCGGCTACCCAGGAAGCGCTCGACGCCACGGACAGCAACGGTAACCCGATCTTCAAGTCGGTGACCGAAGCCGTCGCGGGGCGCACAGAGATCCTCGGTGAACCGGTCGTGCTCGACGACGTCGTGTCAGCAGCAACCAAGTACTACACCATCGACGGTTCGCTGTACTCGATGCCATGGAACACCTCCTCCACGACCATGTTCTCCAACATGGCCATCTTGAACGAAGCCGGTATCACCGAGCCGCCCACCACCTGGCAAGGTATCGAGGAGGCCTGCGATGCGATCCTCGCACTGCCCGATGCCCCCGACAACTGCATCACCTGGCCCAATCACGGCTGGTGGTTCGAGCAGGCGATGGGTCAGGCCGGCCAGAACCTGGCCAACAACGACAATGGCCGGTCCGGCCGTGCCACCGAGGTCATCCTCAACTCCGAACCGGCCATCGAGTACATCCAGTGGTGGAGCGACCTCGAGGACAGTGGCGATTACGTCTACACCGGCACCCAGCGTGACTGGGCCGGAACCGCTGCAGCGTTCAGTGCTCAGAACGTCGCGATGCTGATGTACTCGTCGTCGGACACCACCATCATCACCGAGGACGGCACAGCCAACGGGTTCGAGGTCAAGACCTCCTACATGCCCTACAACGGCGATGGAGAGTACGTCGGCAACCTGATCGGTGGCGCCACCCTTTGGATGGCGAATGGCCTGAGCACCCAGGAAGAAGACGGCGCTCTCGCCTTCATGAACTTCTTCTCCAACCCGGACAACGCAGCCCTCTGGCACCAGGTCACCGGCTATATCCCCATCACAAATGCTGCCACCGATCTGCTGGAAAGCCAGGGCTGGTTCGAGGAGAGCCCCAACTCTGCGACCGCCTCCGCCCAGCTCAACGATGCAGCCGATACGCCGGCCTCAACAGGAGCGTTGCTCGGCAACTTCGTCGCCATCCGTGACGTCGTAACCGCTGCTATCGAGGACATCCTCGTGAACGACGTGGATGTCAAGACCCGGATGGACTCCGCCCAGGTCGAAGCCCAACAGCTACTCGACGACTACAACGAGCTGTACGGCTAACCTCACACACCGTGGGGATTGTTGTAAGTTTCCTGCTCGCTGCGGCGATCGGCGTCCTCTCGTTTGGTCACAAGACCATACGAGAGGTCGCCTTGGGCGCGGCGCTAGGAGTTCTCGGAGCGTCGGTCATTCTGGCCGCACTCGATTTCTGTACATTCGCCTCAGACGCAGAGTCGACCGAGGGAGTTCTGGGGGTCGGGCTCGCAGGTGCGTTTGCATGGATGTTCGGCTCGGGTAGCAAGGCCATACTCCAACAACAATCGGCCGGTTCTGGCAGCGGGGAGATCCGCACAGGCACCTTCCGGCTGGGCTGGTACTGGCCATGGCTGTTGCTGTCGCCGACGCTGGCAATCCTCGTCTACTTCCTGTATCTCCCGGCGTACAACACCTTCACGCTCTCGACCAAACTGACCCGGCTCGGCGCTCCCCGGGTCGGTGAACGGTGCCTCAGCAACTTCTCCGAACTGCTGGTTCCCACTCCCGCGGTGGTGGTGCTTCTGCCGCTCGGCTCGATCGCGCTGATGTGGGGAATCGGGCTCTGGTACAACCGATCCGAACCAGGTTCGTTCGCCCACGGGTTCACCGGTGCGGTCCGTCCGTTCGGGATCGTGATCTTCCTGTTCGCGATCTACTACATCTTCGAAGACGTCAACGGCGGCTACCGGCAGATCTATCTGAACACGGTGATCATCTCGTCGAGCATCGTGGTGGTCAGCATGATCGCCGGGCTGGGTCTGGCCTACCTGACCTACGGTCACGTCAGAGGAATCACGGCATACCGGACGCTGCTCATCTGGCCCTATGCCATCTCCCCACCAGTGGCCGGAATCTTGTTCTTCATGATGTTCAACGCCACCGGCGGCATCTTCTCCGCGGTCGCCGACAACTGGTTCGGCTTCGACTTCCCGGACTACACCCGCAACGCCACCCTGGCGCGAATCACGATCATCCTCTCGTCGGTGTGGAAGCTGCTGGGTTACAACCTGCTGTTCTTCCTTGCCGGCCTCCAGACAGTCCCCCGTGAGCAGATCGACGCAGCCGCCATCGACGGGGCCAATGCCTTCCAGCGTTTCCGCAAGATCATCATGCCGGCCCTGGGCCCGATCGCCTTTTTCCTCCTCATCACCAACCTCACTTATTCCTTCTTCGACATCTATGGAACGATCGACTTCCTCACGAAGGGGGCACCGGCCGGGGCCACCTCGGTGGCGATCTACGAAATCATCCGGGTCGGTGTGGACAACGGCGACCTCGGGCGGGGCGCGGCGCAGTCGGTCGTCCTGTTCATCGCCGTGATCGCCTTGACCGCATGGCAGTTCAAACAGTCTGAAGGGCGGATCAGCTATGGCAGCGCATGACCACCACCGGGGGTTTTCCCTCCACGTCGGCAAGCCCGGTCTGATCAAGGGCCGAACGTGGCCCACCCACCTGGGCCTGTGGATCGCGATGATCGTCGTCCTGTTCCCGCTGTTGTACGCCGCCCTGATCTCCACCCAGACCAATGCGGAGATCTTCCGCTTCCAGCTCACGCCCGGAACCGGTTTGAGCAAACACTTCGACCAGGTGTGGAACGATCGGGCCCTCGATCGCCTCATGTGGAACTCATTGGTGCAGGCCACCATCATCACCGTGGCCAAGACCGTGCTCTCACTTCTCGCCGGACTGGCGTTTGTCTACTTCAACTTCCGGGGCAAGTGGTTGGTGTTCTTCTTCGTGCTGATCACCCTGATGATGCCGACCGAGGTCATGATCCTGGCGCTGTTTCGCATCGTGTCCGATCTCGGCTGGAAGGACACGATGGCCGGTCTCACCGTGCCATTCGCAGCTTCGGCTACCGGCGCCTTTCTCTTCCGGCAACACTTCGCCAACCTGCCGCGTGACCTTTCCGAGGCCTCCCAGATCGACGGCGCCTCACCGCTGCAGTTCCTGTTCAAGATCCTGATTCCGCTGTCGTGGAACGTGATCGGGGCGCTGGCTGTCATTCAGTTCGTGTTCGTGTGGAACATGTACCTGTGGCCGGTGCTGATCATCTCCGATCAGGACAAACAGGTGGTCCAGGTCGGCCTCCAGGGCCTCCAGACCCTCGACACCGGCCTCAGTTATGGGCCTCTGATGCTGGCGGCGCTCATCGTCTCGATTCCGCCGGCAATCGTCTTTCTCGCGCTCCAGAAGCCGTTCATGGCTGGGTTCGCTCTCAGCGCCGACAAATAGTCGCGGCATGGAGGCCGGCACTCAGCCGGCGGAGGTGAAGGTCATCGAGCCGACGATCGCTTCGGCCAGCTCGATCACAACCGGCAAGAATTCGTTGACCCCTTCGAATGCCTTGGCGTCGATCATCATTACGCCTCGCTCCGGATGATCGATCAGCCACATCCGGCTGGCTGCTGGTGCGTCCCATCCGAAGTTGTCCACAGCGAGGTCGAGCGGGCTGTGGAGCAACAGGATTGCGCGGATATTTTCGCTGGTGACGTCGAAGACTCGGGCTTCGACACCGTCGATGGTGGTCGCGTCGAGTTCAGTCATCGCCACACCAGCCGCCGTCAGCTCGGCCACGACCTCATCGCTCGAGCCGAGCGGATTGCCATCGATATCGTGGGGTCGATTGACAAAGTCGATGACAGCCGGCCGTTCGGTAACGGGGATCACTGCGTAGCCGCGACCGTTCCAACGGTTGTAGACCCGGGATCGGCCATTCGTGAGCTCAGCGACGTTGTCGGGGATGATGACCTCCACGCCTCCGAGTACGTTGAGCTGACTCGTGCCCGGCACCAACTCTTGCACGGGGTTTGGTGAGATCTCGCCAAAGGCGATGGTGTCCATCACTACGTCCGATCGCCCGTACCACGGCGCATCTTCGTCTCGGGCGATTCCGTCGACGATGGCCAGCGGGTCTTCATCGGCCTGATCGATGATCCACACCCGGTACGAGGCGCCCTTGTTCAGGGCCTTGAAGTCCTGACCGTGGTTGGTGATGAATCCGACGCACGCCCCCGCGAAGAATCCGCATTCGACATCGTCGCTGACACTGAGGTCAACCCTGATTGCAGCCAGTCCGTTCACGGTTGTTTGCACGGGCTCGGTCGCACGC
>JBLYYW010000475.1:0-6067 GCA_048550155.1 Acidimicrobiales bacterium
ACGACGGCGACATCAACGCGATCAAGGAGATCGCAGCCGAATACGGTGCCCGCGCGGCGGTCTCAACCCACTTCTCCGACGGTGGTCCAGGTGCGTCCGACCTCGCAGAGGCCGTCCGTGAGGCCGCAGACGAACCGAGCGAGTTCCAGCTGCTCTACCCCTCCGATGCGTCGCTCAAAGACAAGATCCATGCCGTGGCAACCAAGGTCTATGGTGCCGATGGAGTCGAGTACTCGGCGGCGGCGGACAAGCAACTGGCGGCCTACACCGCACAGGGATTCGATGACCTACCGGTGTGCATCGCCAAAACCCACCTTTCGATCTCCTCAGACCCCACCAAGAAGGGGGCTCCCACGGGCTGGACACTGCCCGTGCGAGAGGTGAGAGCGTCGGTGGGTGCGGGCTTCATCTACCCACTGTGTGGGGAGATGCGAACCATGCCAGGGCTCGGGAAAGAACCGGCGGCGAAGAGAATTGACATCGATGAGAACGGCGAGATCATTAACCTCTCGTAAGGACGACCAATGACAACATCCGAACGCAGCTACAGACGCCAACTGATCCAGGAGATGACCTACGAGGTCATTCCAATGAAGAGCGTCGAGAAGGCAATGGTCGACCTCCCACCTGGAGCCCGGGTTTCTGTGACCTGTTCACCGGTCAAGGGCATCGACGCCACGATGGAACTGACCGAACGGATCCGCAACCTCGGCCATCACCCGGTCCCCCACATCGCCGCCCGTTTGGTGGAATCACCAGAACACGTGCAATTGATCGCCAAGTGGTTGCGGGTCGAGGAGATCGGGACGTTGTTTCTCATCGGCGGCGATGCGCCCCAGGCAGCCGGACCCTATGCCGAGGCCGCCACGTTCCTGCGGGATCTGCTGGATGCCGACCCCGGGCTCCACACCGTTGGCGTCGGCAGCTATCCCGATGGCCACGCGCTCATCGAGACCCCGGTGTTGCGTGAGGCGCTGTTCAGAAAGCAGATGCTTCTCAACGAAGCAGGAGTGCACGGGTTCGCAAGCACCCAGATGTGTTTCGACCCTGCAACGATCACGACCTGGCTCCAAGGCGAGCGGGATCACGGTCTCACGTTGCCGATCCAGCTGGGCATTCCCGGCGTGATCAATCAGGCCAAGCTGCTGACCATGGGGGTTCGTTTGGGGATCGGCGCCTCACTTCGGTACCTCCGCAAGAACAAGGCCAGCGTTTCCCGCATGCTCGCACCGGGTGGATTCGACCCCAACCAACTCCTCGAGCCGATCGAACCCGAGCTGGAACGGCTAGGTATCGCAGGTTTGCACTGTTTCACCTTCAACCAGGTCGAGAACACCCGAACGTGGGCCGAGGCCAGCATCGAGGACCTCGCCTAACACACGGTGTCCTCAGCAGAATCCCAAGGCTGCAAGCTGCGAGGCCAATTTGGTTACACAACGGTTACGCGGCTGGGAAATAATCTGGCCGTGAAACGTGCGGCGACTATCGAAAAAGCGTACTTCCGCGCTACTTCACAGCTTGCGCTGGGTTCAGGAAGCACGCAAATCAGCGAACTACTCAACGAAATCGTTGGGCCACGGCTGTGTTTGGTCGAAGTCCGTCGGGCCGACGGCTGTTTCACCTTTGCCGTGGACGCCGACTGGGCCGAGATGGGAATCGGTCTCAGCCAGTTCGATCCTTCTGACGATGAACTCTCATCGCTCCCGTTGCCTCGCGCAGCGTTGCGGGCTGTTGTCGCCGGTTGGCCCACCGATTGGGACAGAATCGGCGATCCCCGCATGGAGGTTCACTTGTCAGAAGACCTTGTGCCCCACGTCTCGCTGCTAGAAGATCAACCTGTATTCGATTTGTCAGACTGACATCAAACTCAGACCGACATCACACAATGACAACACAACTCGACATCGCTCCGGGGTTGCGAAAGGCATCCTGACTCGGCGGCAACGCGCCGCCCGTCGCCGAGTCGCCGATCCTGGTCCCGGGGCGATGACTCCGCTGGCGGTCATCGGGTAAATCCCTCCGCACATCGCCGTTGGGGTGCATACTCTCGCACACCAGTTGCGTTTGCCCCCCGGATTCGAGGCAGGATTCATTGGACACATCGAACGGCTTGTTCTCGATCTTGGGCGCCACATGGGCACTCTTCCTCGGCCTCGGATTCCTCATGATGGGAAACGGTCTTCAGTCATCTCTGGTTGGGCTTCGGGCCGAGTCCGAGGGGTTTGGCACGACCGTCACTGGCATCGTGATGTCGTTCTACTTCGTTGGCTTTCTGTTCGGGACCCGAATCGCCAACAAGGCTCTCCAGAACGTCGGTCACATTCGGGTGTTCGCCGCCTTGGCAAGCACGGCATCGAGTTCAGTCTTGGTATATGCGTTGCTCGTACATCCGGTGACCTGGGCGTTGATGCGGTTTGCGACCGGGGTCTGCTTCGCTGGGCTGTACGTCGTCGTCGAGGGGTGGCTCAACAACATGGCCACCAACGCCAACCGGGGACGGATTCTGGCGATGTACATGGTGATTTCCATCGGCGGTGTCGGGCTCGGCCAGCTGTTCCTCAACGCCGGAGCCACCACCGGATCCGAGCTCTTCATCATCTCCAGTGTCCTGGTTTCGCTGGCACTCGTTCCGGTAGCGCTCAGCGGCGCCAGTGCGCCCCCCGTCGTAGTCAGCCCGACCTTTCCCCTCCATAAGATCTGGGAGATTGTCCCCACTGGGCTGATCACTGCATTCCTCACCGGAATCGGCAATGGAGCGCTGTTCGGAATGGGAGCGGCGTATGCCAGCGCGGCGGGTCTCTCGCCCGGCGCCATCGGTCTGTTCGTGCTCATGCCGATGATCGGCGGCGTCGCGTTTCAATTTCCGATCGGTGCGTTGTCGGATCGTGTGTCGCGTCGAGGGATCATCTTCGCTGTTGCCGCGGTGGGCGTGGCCGTACCGCTCCTCCACCAGGGGATCGATCCGGGAACCCCGGTCTCGTACGCATTGATGCTTCTGCTCGGCGGAGTGATGTTCCCGCTGTATTCGCTTGGGATTGCCTACACCAACGACTGGCTCCCGACCGAAGAGATCGTGGGCGCGGCCGGCCAGTTGGTGCTCGCCAACGGATTCGGCGCTGTCATGGGACCGTTCCTCGCCGCTGCGTTCATCAAGGGATTCGGCAACCAGGCGTTCTTCCTGTCCATCGCCCTCGCCCACGGCGTGCTGGTCTGTTACCTCGCATACCGAATCGTGTCCAGGGACGCGCTCCCGGTGGACGAACAGGGTGAATTCATCCCCTACCCCTCCAGAGGTTCAGCGGTCGCAGCACAGCTGCTGGTACGCCGCCGCAAACGCAAGGCAACATCGCGTCTGCAGCGGTCCGAGAAACGCAGTGCCCCTCGAACCAAAACTACCGAAGGGTGAGCAGACCAGCGGTCCCGTCGCCGGTGCGTCCGATCACACTGGCGTGATTACCGGACGACAAGAGTCGCTGCTGCACCGCAGCGGTCTCACCGGGATCTACGCCGAAAACCAGTCCACCTGAGGTTTGGGCGTCGGCGAGCATCAGGATCGCTGTGTGGTCCAACGTTCCCGGCTCGACCTGTGGAGCGATCCAGTCCCAGTTGCGTCGTGTACCACCGGGGATGAACCCCTCTTCGGCGAGGCTGCGGACCCCTTCGAGGAACGGCACGGCCTCGACGTCGATGATGGCCGAGACACCGGATTCCTTGAGCATGCGGCCCAGGTGACCGAACAACCCGAATCCGGTGACATCGGTACACCCCGTTGCTCCGGCGTCCATGGCGGCCCGAGAAGCTGCCGCGTTCAATCGAGTCATCGACAGCACCGCTGCTCCTGCGACCTCCAGCGGTGCCCGGTCCGCCTTGATAGCTGTGCTGATGATGCCGATTCCGAGCGGCTTGGTGAGGATGAGATCCTGACCGGGTACAAGCCCAGCATTGGTGAACATCCGCCGAGGATCCACCTCGCCGGTGACCGACAACCCGTATTTGGGCTCGGGGTCATCGACGGTGTGTCCCCCGGCGATGACGAACCCGGCCTCGAGGGCGATCTCACTGCCCCCTTCGAGCACCTCGCCCAACAGGGCGCTGGGTAGTGCGTCGACATTCCAGCCGACGAGGTTCAGGGCAAACAGCGGCGTGCCACCCATGGCGTAGACGTCGCTGACGGCATTTGCGGCTGCCACCCGACCCCAGGTCCGGGCGTCATCGACCACTGGGGTGATGAAGTCGGCGGTGGCGACCAAGGCACGGTCCTCGGAGAGTCGCCACACGGCCGCGTCATCTCCAGAGGTTGGTCCGACCAGCAAATCCGGGGGGGGGGTGGGCGTCAACTGGCTCACAACGTGAGCCAACTCGCTCGGTGCGAGTTTGCAGCTTCAACCGGCGCCGTGACTGAACTGAGTCAACCGTGTGGGACGATCGGTCATTCCTCCACCATACGGGTCAGCAACGGTGATCGATCGGTTGTCGGACCAGGGCCCGGCCAACACTCACCAAAGATACGTGTCGGGATCAGGAACGCATTCGCTCCCCGGCGGGATCGAACAGTGGCCGACGTAGCTGCGTCGCAAGCCGCCTCACTCCGAGAACCTCGACTTCGAATATGCCGTCGGATCCCTCGAGGTCCGCAGGGACATACCCCAACGCAACCGAGGCACTGCTGTGATGGGCGTAGCCGCCGCTGGTGACCCAGCCGACCACTTCGCCGTTGTGCCAGATCGGTTCGTCGCCGATCACATCGGCATCGACGGCATCGATCGCGAAACTCAGGAGTCGACGTTCTGGGCCCGCATCCTTCTCGGCCGCAGCCCCGTCGTGACCGATGAAGTCCTTGTCGAGTTTCACGAATCTGCCCAGGCCCGCTTCGTACGGTCCATAGATCGGACGATACTCCCGAGCCCATGTGCCGAAACTCTTGTCGAGCCGCATCGAGTTGAGTGCGTGCCCGCCGAAAAGCCGAATGCCGAACGGCTCGCCCGCGGCGAGGACCTGATCGAACACCGTGCGCAAGTACTCCGCCGGCATCCAGATCTCATACCCCAAGTCACCGGTGAAGGTGATCTTTCCGACCAGGCATCGGACCAGACCCAGGTTCATCCACTTCGTGCGCATGAACCCGAACGATTCGGCTTCTACATCGTCCTCGGTCAGGACCCGAAGCACGTCTCGGCTTCGTGGTCCTGCGATGGAAAGGCCGCACCATCGAAGCCCGAGTGTTTCGAACGACACCGATCCGCTCTCGGGTAGATGTCCTTCGAACCACCGTTGGTGGTATCGCTCGGCTGCGCCGGAGCCGAAGATGAAGAACTCCTCTGTGGCGGCGGTCTCGAGGCAAGAAACGGTGAAGTCCCCGATGAGTTTTCCGGCTTCGTTCAACATGGGTGTGAGCACGATCCGACCTGGCTGGGGCATCACGTTTGCCAGGATCGAGTCGAGCCATTGCCTGGCTGATGGACCTGTGACCCGGTACTTCGCAAAGCCGGTGGCCTCATAGAGCCCAACCGCATTTCTGACCGCGCTCACTTCGGCCTTCACCGCATCCCAGGCATTGGACCGCTTGAAGGTGATGTCTTCAATCGGGTCTTTGTCTGCGTCCTGAAACCACAGCGCGGTCTCGAGCCCGAACGAGGAACCCCATACGGCATTGTGATCATCGAGACGGTCATAGATCGGCGATGTCTGAAGCGGTCGTGCGCCCTCGAGATGCTCATTGGGGAACGTGATACGGAAGCGCCGACCGTAGTTTTCCCGCACCTTGGTATTCGTGTAGGACAAGGTGGCGTAGTCGCCGAAACGGGCAACGTCCATACCCCAGATGTCGAAGCCGGGGTCACCTTCGGTGATCCAGTTGGCTAGCGCCAGACCCACCCCACCACCCTGACTCAGCCCCGCCATCACCGCACATGCGCTCCAGTATCCGGGCAGTCCACGAATCGGGCCGAGCAGCGGGTTGCCGTCGGGGCTGAACGTGAACGGTCCGTTGATCACGGTCTTGATGCCCGCTTCGGCAAATACCGGGAAGTGCCGAAAGCCGACGTCGAGCGAATCTGCGATCCGATCC
>JBLYYW010000476.1:0-3740 GCA_048550155.1 Acidimicrobiales bacterium
ATGGTGACCGCTTCGAAGTAGTGCTGAGCCTGTTGTTCGAATCCTGGCATCGGGGGTCGACCGAGCGAGCTGATGACTGAGGCCGGCTCGTCAGTGATCCGGGCCCGGGTTGGTGGTTCGGGCAGTCGCGCCTCGTCACCCCAGAACGCACGGTTCTGCTTGGCCTTGCTCTTCCGATTCCGGGCCCTTTTGCGCTTTCCGGCCTTAGAGCTGTTTCCGCCCTGCTGCTGTTGGGATTGGGCCATCACGCCACCGCCATTTCTGCGTTGTCCACTTCGTCGACGGTGAGAAGTGCGTCCGGGTCGATACCGAGTACGGCTTGCAGTTGATCGGTGTCGAGATCGCCGACAGAGGAACTCTTGGGGAGTACGAGGTCAGCGATCTGTCGCTTGCCAGCGACGACTTCTTCGACCCGTTCGTCGATGGTGCCCGGACACACCAAGCGGTGGCAGATGACGGTGTTCTTCTGGCCGATCCGCCACACCCGATCTCTGGCTTGGTCTTCGACCGCTGGATTCCACCACCGGTCGTACAGCACCACGTGAGAGGCCGCCGTGAGGTTGAGCCCGGTTCCTCCCGCCTTGAGCGACAGGACCATGGCGCCGGCACCTTCTCCGGACTGAAACTCGTCGACCAACTTGTCTCGTGCCGATCGGCCGAGGCCACCGTGATAACACGCGATCGGAACACCAGTTTTCTTGGTGAGGTGATCGGCCAACGTCTCGCCCCACGAAGCGAAGTGGGTGAAGATCAGAATCTTCTCGCCGTTGGCAAAAACACTCTCGATGATTTCCTCCAGCCGAGCCAGCTTGCCGGAGCGCCCTGCGATCGGCCCGTCGTCATCCTTGTTGAAGTTGGCGGGATGGTTGCAGATCTGTTTGAGTCGCGTGATCGCGGCGAGGACTGCGCCCTTCTTCTTCGGCGAATCTTCGTCGGCGGTGTCACGGATCAGCGTGTCGAGGGTGGCTTGGTAGAGGCCAACTTGCTCGGGTGTCATCGCACAGTGATCCAACTCGTCAATTCGGTCCGGAAGCTCGGCGGCGATCGCCGGTTCGGCCTTGGTCCGCCGGAAGACCAACAGCCCGTTGAGGGCTCGGAGCACTCCTTCGGCATTCTCCCGGCTCGCCATTGAGCCGTTCTTGTTGGCCGAGAGGTTGGCAATGAACGAGTTTCGTGATCCCATGAGGCCCGGGTTGGCCCAGTCGAGGATGGCCCAGAGATCGCCGAGACCGTTTTCGATGGGAGTACCGGTTAGTGCCAGCTTGGATCGTGCGTTGAGGCGGCGAAGGGTCTGAGCGGTTTCGCTCGCTGGGTTCTTGATGGCCTGAGCTTCGTCGAGTACCACGTTATTCCAGGTGAGGTCTTCGAGCCTGGCCATGTCTCGAATCGCGGTGCCGTAGGTGGTGATGACGAGATCCACCTTCCGGACCGCTTGTGCGATTCCGACACCACTTGCCCTGCTGGGGCCGTGATGAACCAACACCTTGACCCCGGGGACGAACTTGCGCGCTTCTGATGCCCAGTTCCCGACGACTGCGGGCGGAGCGACCACAAGTGCGGGACCGTTTCCCTTGGATTGCGCGATGTGGGCCAGCATCGTGGGGGTCTTGCCCAATCCCATGTCGAGCGCAAGGCAGCCGCCCAGCCCGGCGGAATCGAGGAATCCGAGCCACGCAAGGGCGTCGGCTTGGTAACTTCTGAGCTGCCCTGAGAATCCTTCGGGCGAGGTTGGCAGATCGGTAGGAAGGTTCTGGGCGCTGCGGAGCAGGTCGACCGCCCAACCACTTCCGGCGATCGACACACCACCGGCAAGCGGCGAACCTTCGAGCCCGAGCGCATGACGCAGCATGTCGGCCCCAGAGAGGCTCTGCTGCTCTTCTCGATCGGCCAGGGCCCTTGCAGCCTGAGCCAGGTCGGCCTTGTCCAGCTCGACCCACTGACCCTGGGCCTGTACCAACGGTCGGGCTTCGCGAGCCAGTCGAGCGATATCGGCAGCGGTGAGTTCGACACCGTCGAAGACCGCAGACCAGCGAACATTGGCAAGCTGCTGGGCACCGACAACCGAGTCGGTGGTTTCCTCCGCGGTCAGCCGCAGCGAGGGTGTCGCCTTCTTGCGCGACAGGTTCGGAACCCGAACGTCGTAGCCGTTTGCCAACAGCACGTCGCCGACCTTTGTCATGAAGGTCCAAGCTTCATCCTGGGACAGCAGGACTTCGCCCCTCCGGCGACTTCCGGGTCGAAGTAGGACGTCATACAGGCGTTCGAGACGAACCAGATGGTCACGGATCCGCTTGGACCGGACGTTGGAGGACGTCACCATCACCTGCTCAACCGGATCGAGGGACTTCTTCTCACCCTGGGCGAGCACCCGAAGATGCCATGCGCCGCTGTCATCGGGCTCGTTCAGCTCGACGACGAGGGGGTGTTTGGTGGCTTGGGTGACCGAGGACGTCCACTGGTCAAGACGGCGGGCGAGATCGGAGCCCAATCGGCTGGGCGCTGTGAACGGTTCGCCGTCCAGCCTCGCCAACACCGCCTCGATCATGTCGGACCGGTTGGCGAGTGACGGGGGTGGCGCGGGCACCTCGAGGCTTCGTGCCGACGTGGCGACGATCGTGTCCGTCAGGTCAGACAGCACCGCATCAGCAAAGGCACGGGTGTCACGTTTGCTCTCGAACACCGACGCAGCACCCGGGCAGGATTCGGCCAACAGCCTCATGGTCTCGGGTGGCACCAACGCCGGCTTCCAGGTGACCTCGTAGTGGGTATGACCCTGGGGAGGTTTCTCGGCGATTGCACCGCGTTGAGCTTTGCGGAGCGAGGGCACGATGCGGCCCTGAGTTACCGTTCGGACCGCAGTGGCGGCTACGAGACCGAACCAGGTTGCGCTGACGCCAATCGTCTCGATGTCTTTGGTGTTGGCCAGCGACACCAGCCACCCCAATGCCTGATCGAGCGGTGCCTGTACGGCCTTGACCGAGTTGCCATCCGGGAGCTTGATGTCATCGTGCTCGCTCCACTTGAGCACCGAACCAGCCGCCGCCAGGTGGTCGGCAATGTCCTCAGCCTCACTGTTGTCGGCGTTCCAGCCTCCGAGCCAGGCCACAACGCGACCCGGCAGCCACGACAACTGCAGGCTCGCGATCGCTTCACCCGGTGCCGGCGCAGACTTTCTACCGCCCCGACGGGGTGGGCCCACGAGTTCGGTGAGGACTGCGTCGATTCGGTCGGCTTCGGCTGCCAGGTCGTCGAGAACGAGAAACTTCGTGGGGCGAGGGACAAATCGTTTGGTGTCCTCGATTGCGAATTCGACGTCGTCGAGCATTCGTATGAGCCCATTGACCCAGTGAGGTCGGTTTTCTCTGAGCACCGCCAGGTCCTGCTCGGTCGCAACACCATCGAGATGGTGCTGGATCAACGCCTCAAAACCCTGTGGCGGAGGTGCGATCGGCCCAGCCGGCGCGGCCTTCTGTGCGGGTTGAAGTTGTTCGGTCGAGAACCGACTCGGCGAGGCTGTGGACTCTAAGAGTGCGATGGGAAGCTCCTACTGCTGGTAGGCAGGATGATTTGGGCTGTGCTCTACGGCGACACTCCATCGAAAAACGATGGTGACTGCAGCGACGAACGGCGGTGGACCACAGAGTCCAAGACCGTCGACTGGCGCCCGCCAGCGGCGCTGCATCCGATTGACTACCTATCGGATCGCTTGCGGCGATCGTTTAGGGCCTCTCGGCTATCGA
>JBLYYW010000477.1:0-11773 GCA_048550155.1 Acidimicrobiales bacterium
CCCGCCCGAACTGGCGGCTGACTGTATGGACCGGGGCATCACCCTGGTCGGTGGCGGATCGCTTCTGGCCGGAATGGACCGACGTCTCAACATCGAGACCGGCATGCCCATCCGGAAAGTGGCTAATCCTCTCGAGGTCGTCGTTGTGGGTTCGGCCAAGTTCCTTGCCTCCTACGACTCGCTGCAGGCTCTCGCCGCAGCGAAGAGTTAACCCGCCCGCACGATGAGGAGGCCCCGCTCAAACGGTCGTCTCGCCGCGTCAGGACGACCCGCTCCGATGAGGCTGGTCGTCCTGGTGGTGCTCACGTGTGTTGCTCTCCTCATCTTGGATGGGCGCGGGTCGTCGATCATTTCGGCCGGACGGACGGTCGCAACCACAGTCGCCCGGCCGATGACCGGCGTGGTGTCGTGGGCAGTCTCGCCACTCGGGGCTGCGGCTGACGGCATCACCGGTGACCTCGAAGAGCTACGAACCGAAAACGCAGAACTACGAGCCGAGCTGGCCGAACTCCAAGGCCAGCTCGATCAAGCAGCCAACAACGAAGCCGAGCTGGCCGAGCTCCGCACTGCAGCCGACATCCAAGTCGCCGACTCGCTCCCTACCGTCGTCGCACGCGTCACCGCCGATCGGACCACCATCACCGATCGCACCCTCGAGATCGACAGAGGTTCGATGCACGGGGTCGAAGTCGGCCAGCCTGTCGTGACCGGCGAAGGTCTGGTGGGGCAAGTGATATGGGTGGACAACTCATCAGCCCGGGTTCGGCCTCTCACCGACCCTCGGATCGTGGTTGGTGTCACGTCGCCGGTCAGTGGCGCAGTTGGCGTCGTCGAGGGCAGCGGCACCAACCGTCGTCTTTCGCTTGCACTGGTGGAGCGAGACCGCGAGGTGGTTCGAAGCGGAGCCAGCTTCATCACTTCAGGCTTCGACCGCAGCGTGTTCCCGCCCGGGATTCCGATCGGAACGTTCCAGCTCGATGTTGGCGGTGAACCCACGTTGGTCCCTGCGGCTGATCTCGAACGCCCGGGTTTCGTGTCGGTCATCCTCACTCAGCCGGTGGGGGAGGAGTGACCAAACTCCAGATCTTCCGGCTGGCGGCTGTGAGTCTCGCGTTCGCAGCCACGCAGGTTGCAGGCTTTGATCGGTTCCTGCTCTTCGGTGTGGGGTATCTCGCACTGCCACTGTTCCTGGCGATCGCTGTCGGCGGACGGCTTCCGTTCACGAACGCTGCGTTGGCCGGTGCGTTCGTCGGACTGTTCTGGGACCTGCTGTCGATCGATCTCTTCGGACGATACGCGCTGGCCCTCGCGCTGTGTGCCGGGGCAGCGAGTCTCGCTACGTTCGCATCCATGCCGCCGGGGCGGGTCGAGCGGATCGCTCGGCGTGCCCTCTCGGTGGGGGTCGGACTGCTGGTACTCGCGTCGGTGTCGGCACTCTCGGGTGAGACGCTTCCGGTACTGAACGGCGCAACGGCTGTTGGCCTTGTCGTTTCGCTCGTCGTCGGCACCCTGGTTTCGGGTTCGTTGCTGAACCGGATCGCACTGCCCTCCCGGACGGTTTGGGATCCGGCTGAGGAGCGAGCGACCGAATGGGTCGATCGTCGGGCGGGCCTGTACTCGGTTCCCGCCACCAGCTCCGAACGAGAGGCGGCGTGACCCTCGAACGCCGTTTCGCCGTCGTGGGCTGGCTGGCCGCCGGACTCTTCTTCGTGCTCATAGGTCGAGTGTGGTTCCTTCAGGTGATCTCCAGCCCACAACTGACCGAGGTTGCAGCGGGCAACCGAACCCGGGAGATCGTGTCGGAGTCCGCCCGTGGCAAGATCCTCGACGTCAACGGCACTGTGATCGCCGGGTTGCGGGAGTCACTGGTTGTGACCCTCGACTGGAGCGGCCTGCGCCACCTCGACAATGACGAACGAGTAGCACTGCTTGCCGATGCGGCCCACGAAATGAACACGGCCGGCGTCAAGATCAAGGCCGCTGATCTCGAGGCGGTGTATGAGCGCGCCAAGACCCGATCACTTCAGCCCGTGATCGTCGCCGACGACGTGCCCGTTGAGCTGTGGGTCACCCTCCAGGAGCGCGCCTTTCCCGGGGTCGTGGCCGAGCGGCGATCGCTACGCACGTACCCGTACAACGAGGTGGCTGCTCATCTGATCGGCTACATCGGCCGGGTCCAGGATCAGGACGAAGCGGACGAACTCAATGAGGTCGACGATGCGAAGCCGTACCAGCCCGGGGACGAGATAGGTCGGTCTGGTCTGGAGGCCGAGTTCGACCGCGTGCTCCGCGGTACCCCAGAACGGCGGCTTGTCGAGGTCAATGCTCGCAACGAGGTGGTTCGTACCATCGAGGTACTACAACCGGGAGAGCCGGGGTCCAACCTTCACCTTACGATCGACGTCCACCTCCAGGCCGAGGCCGAACGAACCCTTCAGTACCACCTGCTCCTGGCGCAGCGACGACCACCGTGTGAGGACTGCCCCGACCACCTGGCCAACGCCGGGTCCATCGTGATCACCGATGTCACCGACGGTTCCCTCGTCGCCGCTGCCTCGTACCCGGCGTTCGTGCCGGGTGACTTCCTGTACGGCATGACCCAAGCCCAGGCCGACTATCTCTTCCAAAGTGCCGATCAACCCTTCGTGAACCGGTCGGTGGCGGGCTTGTACGCGCCAGGATCCACGTTCAAGCCGTTCTCCGCCTATGGAGCTATCACTACTGGGGTCCGTACCCCCGATGACGTGTGGAACGACGAAGGGAAATACCAGCTGATCTCGTGCGAGGAGAACCCCGGCGGTGGCCGATGCGTATTCCAGAACGCAAAGGCCCAGATCCTGGGCGAAGTGCAACTGGTGGATGCGATTTCTCGCTCATCGGACACGTACTTCTACTCACTGGGTGAAGAACTGTGGCTCGACACCGACACGTTCGGTGTCACGCCCGTCCAAGACGCAGCCGAGGCGTTCGGCTTCGGCACCCCGACCGGATTGCGCCTCGGAATCGAGCGGTCGGGACGCGTTCCAACCCCAGAACGGCGCAAAGCAGATCACGACCGAAACCCCGAAGCGTTCCCGAACGATCAGTGGTTCGTCGGCGACAACGTGAACCTGGCGATCGGTCAGGGTGACCTGCTTGTCACCCCAATCCAGTTGGCCAATGCGTACGCCATGATCGCGGCCGATGGCACACAGTTCGAGACCCGCCTCGTTCAGTCGATAACGAACGGCGAGAGCGAACGAGTCATTCAGTCGTTCGAGCCCCTCGTCAGCTCATCGATTGCTTTGAACGCCGAGACGATGGAACCCATCAAGCTCGGCCTCGAAGGCGCCACCGTCACCGGCACAGCCAAGACCGCGTTTGCGGGGTTCCCGCAATCCATCGGAGTCGCAGGCAAGACCGGAACCGCTCAAGTGGCGGGCAAGGCCGACTATGCGCTGTTCGCTGGGTACGGACCGCTCAACGAACCGAAGTACGCGATCTCGGTCATCCTCGAACAAGCAGGGTTCGGCGGAGACGCAGCAGCTCCTGCTGCCCGGACGATGTTCGACTACCTCATCGCCGGAGAGATCGTGCCCGAACGGGTTCCTTTCGCTGACCCAGAGCCCATTGTGCTCCCTCCCGAGACCGACGAGAACGGCAACCTCGTCAACGAGTTCGGTCAGCGCATCGATGTTCTCGGAAACGTACTCACCCCTGAACAAATCGCCACTCTCGATGCTGCGCCGGCGCCAGAACAGGCAGCGGCACCGACGCCGCCACCTCCATCTGAAGAACCGGCCACGACACCATGAATCGTCCATTTCCCAACCACCAGAGCGGACTGCTCACCTTTGTGCGGACGCTGGATCCTGTGCTCATCGGTGTGATCTTGGCGCTGACCAGCCTTGGTCTGGCCGCAATCGCCAGCACCACGAACGCCGCCGCCGGTGAAACCGGCTTCCTTGTCCGACAACTCATGTTCCTGGTGATCGGGTTTGGGCTGTTCAGCTTCGCGGCCCGCATCGACTACCGAACGATTCGTCCACTCGTCCCGATCGGTTTCGTGCTCACCCTGATCGTTCTAGTGGCGGTCCTGGGGCCGTTCGGAACAACGGTCAACGGCACCCGCGGATGGATCCGTGTTGGGGGGCTGTCCGTTCAGCCCGCCGAGTTCGCCAAACTGGCGGTCATCGCGTCTCTTGCGCTGGCGCTCAGCCGCCCGCAGGGTCGCCGCTACGACAGAATGCCTGACCCAGCCACTGACCCTCGGCGCATGATGTCGGCGCTGGCCATGCTGGGTGTTGTCATGATGTTGGTTCTTGCCGAGGGAGAAACCGGTTCGGTGCTGGTGTATTGCATGGTTGCGGTGGCGATCTTCTTCATCGCTGGATCACCGCCTCGACTGCTGGGATTGCTGGTTGTCAGCGGTGTGCTGGCGTTCGTGCTCGCGTTCAGCAGCGGGCTCTTGGGTGACCATGTTGCCGATCGGTTCACGTCGTTTCTCGACGCCGGTGCTGACCCCAGAGGTGCTGGATACAACCAGATCCAGTCGGTCACCGCTGTAGGTTCGGGCGGCCTGATCGGACAGGGAATCTTCAACGGTCCTCAGACTCAGTTCGGATTCCTTCCCGAGAAACAAACCGACTTCATCTTTGCCGCAGTCGGCGAGGAAGCGGGGTTCGTTGGAGTGCTGGTTCTACTCGGGCTCTACGGGTTGTTGTTGCGACGAATCTTTCGAACCGCAAAAGAAGCCTCGGATCGCTTCGGTCAGCTGTTGGCGATCGGCGTCTTCGCCATGGTGCTGTTCCAAGTGGTTCAGAACGTCGGGATGACGATCGGGGTTCTCCCGATCACAGGGATACCTCTCCCGCTGGTTTCCTACGGCGGCAGTTCACTGCTGACCACGCTGCTCGGTCTCGGGATCGTGCAAAGTGTGGCCCGACATCGTTCGCCGTCGTTGGACCCCCCGGAGCAGCCGCAGGTCATTCTCGATCACGGGACCAACACTGGCGCATCGATCATCACTGGCGAACAGACCTCGCCGGTACCCTTGGGGGCGGATGCCTGACACCGTCATCGACAAATCGGTTCCCACCGTATGGCCGCAGCTGGAACGGCTGCTGCACCGCGTCTCCAAGCCGGGCCGTTATATCGGTGGAGAGTTCGGAGCAGCGTACAAGCCCGTCGATCCGAGCCTCGTGAGCTGGCTCTTCGTATATCCCGACACCTACGAGATCGGACTGCCGAACCAGGGGCTCCAGATTCTGTACGAGATCATCAACGAACGCCCCGACGCCAGAGCCGATCGAGCCTATGCGCCATGGACCGACCTCGAATCGCTGATGCGAACCCATGACATCCCGTTGTTCAGCGTGGAGCATCACACCCCCGGCTCCCATTTCGACGTGCTCGCCTTCAACCTGTCGGCCGAACTCACCTACACCAATCTTCTGAACTGCGTCGACCTCGCTGGAGTCCCGATCAGAGCCAACCAACGGCGGGCCGGCGACCCGCTGGTCATGGCAGGTGGGCACTGCACCTACAACCCCGAGCCCCTGGCCGACTTCCTCGATGTCGTCGTCCTGGGTGACGGCGAAGAAGCCGTCGGCGAGATCACCGACGTTCTTTCCGACTTCGGCAAGAGTGGATCGTCTGATCGTGCCGGGCTGTTGCGGGAGCTGTCGCACCTGGAGGGGGTGTATGTCCCGTCGATGTATACCGCTCACTACGACGGCCCCGTCCTCAGAGCGGTCGAACCCCGCTTCCCCGACGTGCCGCCCGTGGTACGCAAGCGGACGATCAGCGACCTGGCTGAATGGCCCTACCCGAAGAAACAGCTCGTGCCGCTCACCGAGGTCGTCCACGACCGACTCAGCGTCGAGGTCTTCCGAGGCTGCACGAGAGGGTGTCGATTCTGTCAGGCTGGAATGATCACCCGTCCGGTGCGAGAACGCCCGGCCGACCAGGTTCGCACCATGGTCAAAACCGGCCTGGATCGCTCAGGGTACGACGAGGTCACGCTCACCTCGCTTTCGACCGCCGACATGTCAGGGATCGACGGCGTGGTTCAGGACATCATGAACGACTCCGACGCGTGCGGATCCGGTCCACTGTCGGTCTCTCTGCCGAGCCTCCGAGTCGATGCCTTCGGCGTCGATATCGCGGCCCAGATCCAGCGCGGTCGTCGGACCGGTCTGACGTTCGCTCCCGAGGCCGGTACGTGGCGGATGCGGCAGATCATCAACAAGCTGATCAGTGAAGACGATCTGTACGAGGCCGTCGATGCGGCGTACAGCCAAGGGTGGAAGCGCATGAAGCTGTACTTCCTCACCGGGTTGCCGTCCGAAACCGATCAGGACACGCTCGGGATCGCCGAACTGGCCAAGAACTGTGTCGACATCGGTCGCAAGTACACAAAGAGGGCGAGCACCACGGTCTCGGTCGGTGGCTTCGTTCCCAAACCGTTCACGCCGTTCCAATGGTTCGGGCAGAATACCGATGTCGAACTCCAGCGCAAGATTCACCTCCTGCGTGACACAACCCGTCGCATGCACGGCGTCAACCTCAAGTGGCACGATCCAAAAGCCACCCTTGCCGAGGGGATAACCGCCCGTGGCGATCGCCGGCTGGGGCCGGTGATCGAAGAGGTGTGGCGTCGTGGCGGCACATTCCAGGAATGGTCCGAACACTTCAACGTGGAGTTGTGGACCCAAGCCATGGAGCGTCATGGACTGAGCATCGACTGGTACGTGTACCGCCATCGAACCGAAGACGAAGTGTTGCCCTGGGACCATCTCGATGCAGGCCTCCACAAGGACTTTCTGTGGACCGACTGGATGGATGCTCTGGAGGAGATCGGTCTGCCCGATTGTCGGTGGACGCCCTGTTATGACTGCGGAGCGTGCACAGGCTATGGCATCGAGCACGTCGTCGCATCCGCAACTCCACCTGCGGGCGGATCCCAGGGAACGATGGGTCCTGGGCCTGGACGCCCGGCGCCGGTACCGGTCACCCTTGCGAGGGGTGCAACCGGATGAAACTGCGAGTTCGATTCACCAAGAACGGTCGGATTCGGTTCATCTCCCACCGTGATGTCGCTCGAGTTTTTGAACGAGCCCTACGAATCGCAGGCGCCTCAATCGCCTATTCCGAGGGGTTCTCGCCCCGCCCCAAGATCAGCTTCGGCCTCGCCCTCTCCGTAGGGTTCGAGTCCGATGCCGAATACCTCGACGTCGACCTCGCTGCTCCGGTCGATCTCGAGGAGTTCCCCAAAGCCCTCACCGCAGCATTGCCCGACGGTCTCGCCGTCGACGCGGTTGCACCACTGGTCCCGGGAACCGAGTCACTCCAGCAGGCGATCGTTTGCTGTGAGTGGAAACTCGAGGCCATCGGCCTCGGGGAAGCAGCAATGGCCCTGTCCGTTTCCCAACTTCTGGATCGCAACGAGATAATGCTCGAACGCAATCGGAAAGGGAAACGGACCGTTGTCGACGTCCGCCCCGCAGTGCTTTCACTCAAAGTTGCAGGGCCGACCGACGACGGCGTCGGGCTTGCCGCCAGCCTCTCCACCGAACAGGTGACCGTCCGACCCGATGAACTGGTGCCGCTACTGGCTCCAGGGGTCGAGCTCGGTAGGGCGAGGCGGTTGAAACAATGGATCAACGTCGACGGCCAGCAACATGAACCTTTGGCTGCCGCTGTCGCATGTGGAAGGAACTCCTATGTCCGAGACCTCGGACCAACCAGACTCACTGAAGCCCAAAACGCCACCGCCGGTAGCAAAACCTAAGGTCGGCGATACCAGACCAGGAACCCCAAGCTCCCCAGCCAAGAAGACCTCAGACAACGGGGGAACACAAACACCGCCCGGTGAAGGAACGTCCAAATCGGCCAAACGTCGTCGTCGCCGTCGTCGCAGCACCAAGAAACCGAGCAATCGCCCCGTGGAAGCGATCGTTGGCGACGCGGTCGAACTCGACGAAGAGCAACTCGAGGCACGGCGGGGCCAGTCCCGCAAGGGTCGCCCAGTAGGCCGTTACTCGATGATCGTGTCCAAGCGACCCGATGGTGCCCACATCGCCATTCTCGAGGGTCGAAACCTCATCGAATACTATGTGTCACGTCCCAATGACGACGAGATGCAGATTCACGGCAACATCTATCTCGGTCGAGTCAAGAACATCCTGCCCGGGATGGAAGCAGCATTCGTCGATATCGGCACCCCCAAGAATGCCGTCATCTACCGCGGTGACGTAGCTGTCGACTCTGAAGAAACCGACGCAAAACCGGTCCGCCGCAAGGACAAGCCAAAGATCGAAGACGCACTTCGCAACGGCCAGCAGGTGATCTGCCAAGTGATCAAGAACCCGATCGCCCACAAGGGCGCCAGGCTCACCACAGAGGTGTCGCTCCCGGGCCGGTTTGTGGTGCTGGTGCCCAACAGCAAGACGATCGGCATCTCCAAGCGACTTCCGGACAAGGAACGAAAGCGTCTTCGGAACATCCTCGACAAGGTGAAACCGTCAGAACACGGCGTGATCGTGCGGACCGCAGCCGAAAACATCACCGCCCCTGAGATCGAGCGCGATGTGGTCGCTCTCGCCCAGCAGTGGACCGAAATCGAAGCACTCGCCAAGCGATCCAACCGAGCGAGCAAGCTGTACCAAGAACCCGAACTCTCCACCCGCGTGATTCGAGAAGAGTTCAACAAAGAGTACCGCTCGGTTCTTATCGATGACGTCGACATGTTCAACGACATGAGCGAGTACGTCAACGCCATCACGCCGGCCCTGGCCGAGCGGGTGAAGTTATACGACACCAGCAAAGAGCCACTGCCCCTCTTCGAGCGGTACCACGTGCACGAGCAGCTGCACAAAGCACTGGATCGAAGCGTGTGGCTTCCATCCGGTGGCTCTTTGGTGATCGAGAACACCGAGGCGCTGTGGGTGATCGATGTCAACACAGGCAAGAACGTCGGGTCGTCCTCACTCGAAGAAACCGTCTTTCACAACAACATGGAGGCCGCAGTCGAAATTGCCAGACAGGTTCGGCTCCGTGACATGGGCGGCATCATCGTCATCGATTTTGTCGACATGGAAGACAAGAAACATCGTGACGAAGTCATCAAAACGTTCCGTCAGGCGCTGCGTCGGGATAAAACCCGGACCCAGGTCTTCGACATCTCTGAGCTGGGATTGGCGCAGATGACCCGCAAGCGCATCGGTGAAGGTCTGGTCGAGTCCCTCAGTACCAAGTGCCCGCAGTGTGAAGGTCGGGGCCTTCTCGTCGACGAAGTAGCCACCGCCAAGTAGCAGGTTCGTCGGAGGTGAATCACAAACGTGAGTAAAGCTTCGTTTGTGGGTCTACAATTACCGGTCTTATGTACGCAGTCATCGCCACCGGAGGCAAGCAGTATCGGGTGACCGAGGGCCAGAAGTTGGCCGTCGAGCGCCTCGGGGAGCCCGGCACCGACGTCGAACTCCGTCCAGTGCTGGTAGTGGATGGATCCACTGTTCTTGCAACCCCTGAGCAGCTGGCCAACGCCAGCGTTTCGGCCACGGTGGTCGACGAATTCCGGGGCAAAAAGATCGACGGATTCACCTACAAGAACAAGACGAACCAACGCCGGCGCTACGGCCATCGCCAGACCCTCGCAACCATCGAGATCAAGAAGATCAAGGGAGCCTGACATGTCAAAGACAAAAGGTGGCGGTTCCACCCGGAACGGCCGTGATTCAAACGCCCAGCGACTCGGAGTGAAGGCCTACGACGGCCAGCTGATCAGCTCTGGATCTATCATCGTGCGCCAGCGAGGCTCCAAGTTCCACGCCGGTGTCAACGTGGCAAAAGGCGGCGACGACACCCTGTTCGCAACCGCCGAAGGCAAGGTGAAGTTCGGTTTCCGAAAGGGCCGCCGGTTGGTCGACGTGGTCGCTGCCGAGTAGCAAATCTGACACTTCAGTCCGTCCTGGCGACCTTCGGGTCGCCATTCGGCTTTTTGGCTCTCGTAGGTAGTTGTCCTAGATCGTCAAGTCGGCCCACCGACCGTCCGATAGATCCATATGGCTGCCGCGCCTTCTGGGGCTTCGCGAAATCGAGAACGAGGAACAACTCTTACCGAGGCTGCTTTCGTGACGATCCCATTCTTCCTCATCATCTTCGGCATCATGGAGATGGGGTTCCTGTTCAGGAACTATCTGACGATCGCCAACACCACTGCCGAAGCAGCCCGAGCTGCGTCGGTGTACGGATCCTCTGAGGAGGCCGACTTTCAGATCATCCGCAGTGCGGAACACGGCGTTGCCGCCATGGGGGCAGAGCAGCTCGACTTCCTCGTGATCTGGCGAGCCGCCGGTCCCGAATCCCAAGTTCCGGATCAGTGCCGACCCGATCTCGGTGGTGGCACCCGCTACCACTCAACCCGTGGGTTCGACACCGACCCCAACAATTACATCCCGGTCGACGAAGTCAATGATCCCGAATGCAACGTCTATGTTCCCGGTGACTTCGGCCTCAACCTGATCGATGTCACCGACATCGACAGCGATGGTGACACAACAGAGAACACCGACTACTTCGGTTGTACCGGAGTGGCCGACAACGTCGACTGGGGCTGGTGCCCCCTCGTCCGGATCGACAGCATCTCGGGTAACGCCGGCGACGGCACCGACTACGTGGGCATCTACGCCCAAGCGCGACATCAATATCTGACCGGGTTCTTCCAGAACCAGAGCACGCTTTCGTCGACCAAGATCATCCGGATCGAACCGGAGGAGAACTGATGATGGGACCGCTGGCGCGACGGCGCGACAAAGAAAACGGCAGTGTCCTGGTAGAGCTGGCGATGGTGGTCCTGCCCCTCATGCTGATCGTCATGGGGATGGTCGAAGTTGGCGGTGCATGGAAGGACAAGTCATCTTCCATCCAGGCGTCTCGACAGGGCGCTCGTGTGGCTTCCACTGCGAGCATCGCCACGCAGGACTATGCCGACCGAGAGATCCTGCGGGCGGTGCTGGCCGGCGTCCCCCAAGGTGTGTCGGGTTCGGCTCAGGTTCAGATACGCAAAGTCATCATCTACGATCTCGCCACCGGCATGGCTGGCTGCCAAAACGATGGAGAATCGGCGCCCAAGGACATCACTTCGATTCCCGCCGCACCCAAGAACACCAACCCCGGCTGCAACGTGTACCTCGCCGGAAACGTAGGAACCGGAGAACCCAGTCTCGACCTCGCCGAGATCACCGCCCATTCCTGGGATGGCAGCAACAGCGCGTGGGATTCGGCCTTCAAAGCGCGGAACCGCAGCAACTCGATCAACAACGCCACTGAGATCGGTGTCTACGTTGAGATGTTCCGCCCCTGGATCACCGGCTTCTTCCCGGGCGATGGCACCATCGTGAGCGGGTTCACCGTCATGAGGATCGAACCACCCGGGTTGTAACCGCGCCGCTCGGCGGGGGTGGAGGAGTGGATACCCTACACAGCCCTATGTCGAACTTCGTTGACGAGACGAACCTCTGCGCACGCGGAGGAGATGGTGGCGCCGGTTGCGTCTCGTTTCGACGCGAAGCCCACGTCCCCTTGGGAGGTCCCAATGGTGGCGATGGGGGGAGCGGAGGATCGGTCTGGCTCGAGGCCGACTCCAATGTTGCATCACTGCTCGCCTTCAGAGACCACCCGCATCGCATCGCCGACAGCGGAACTCACGGTCAGGGGAGTGGCAAACATGGTCGAACCGCAAACGATCTCGTGGTCAAGGTGCCCGAGGGCACCGTTGTGCGCGATCACACGA
>JBLYYW010000478.1:0-2688 GCA_048550155.1 Acidimicrobiales bacterium
CTCATTGCCGCCATCAGCGTTGCGGCGCTACTGATTCCCGAATCGCTCGGCTATGCTACCGTGGCCGGAGTACCCGTACAGATTGGCCTGTATGCGGCGCCGCTGGCGCTGATCGGGTACGCCATGTTCGGCGGATCGAAGCTGCTGGTCTTTGGCGCTGCCGGGTCGGTTGCGGCCGTGTCTGCGAGCGTGGTGGGCGGCCTCTCCGGGGGCGACCAGGACACTGCGGTGGCATTGACGGCGGCCCTCGCGTTGACCACCGGTGCAGTGTTTGTGTTTGCCGGCCTTGCAAGGCTCGGGTGGATCACCAACTTCATCTCAAAGGCCGTGATGGCGGGCTTCATCATCGGCATGTCGATCCAGATCATCGTTGGCCAGTTCGGGAAACTGTTTGGCGTCGACCAATCGGGTGACAACACCTTCGAGAAACTCTGGTCCGCGATCTCCCAGATCGGTGATTGGAACTGGATCGCGGTGCTACTCGGCGTCGGGTCGTTGCTGATGATGTTCGCCATCCAGAAGTTCATCCCGAAACTGCCGGCCGCGCTGACCGCCGTAGTGCTGGCTTCGATCCTCGTGGCCATATTCGATCCCGACATCGACCTGGTCGCCCAGATCCCTCAGGGCCTCCCCTCCTTCGGCCTGCCGTCGGGAATCGATGCGTCGACGTGGGGAACGCTCCTCCTCGGGGGGGCCGTGGTTGCCCTAGTGGGGATTTCCGAAGGCACCGGCGCATCGAGCGTGATATCGAAGAAGACCCATGACCGACTCGAAACCAACCAGGAGTTCCGCGCCTACGGCGTCGCCAACCTGGGTGCCGGCGTATTGGGCGGCATGGTGGTGACCGGCAGCCTCGCCAAGTCGTCGGCCAACATGTCGGCGGGCGGCAAGACCCAGATGTCGAACATCTTGCTCGCCGGCTTCGTGCTACTCACCCTGGCCTTCCTCGCTCCCGCATTCCAATGGCTCCCCGAGGCGGTACTCGCCGCCATCGTCATCAACGCAATGTGGGGCTCGGCAAACCCACGCAAACTGGAACGACTCTGGCGCATCGACAAAGTCGACTTCACCTTCGCCTTCATCACCTTCTTTGCCGTCCTCGCTCTCGACCTGTTGCCCGCCATGATCACCGGCATCGTCCTGTCGATCGTCTACATGATCTACCGGGTCAGCTTCCCTGGACGCGAAATCCTTGGCAAAGACCCCGCCACCGGCGACTACCTCGTCAAACGCTGGCTCTATGGACGCCGCCACGGCGAAGCCAACCCCCAAGCCGAGGCCGTTCCCGGCGTCATCGTCTACCGCTTCTCGGCACCTCTCATCTTCTCCAACGCCGAGGCCTTCACGAGCACCGGCGAAGGGATCCTCATCGAAGCCGCCACCAAGGGCCCACTTCCCCACACCGTGGTAATCGACTTCGAGGAAGTGTTCCTCATCGACGACACCGGCGCCGCGGCTATCACCAGCCTGTTCGAGTACAGCCAGCGCTATGGAGTCGACCTCGCGCTCGCCAGAGTCCACGCCGGCACCCACAGGATCCTCCAACTCACCGGCGTCACCGACGAGATCGGCGAACACCGCATCTACGACACCGTCCGCAATGCGGTCGACGCTGTAGCGGCCAACCCCCCAGGTCGGAACTCCGGGCACGTCATGAACACGACGCCGGCACCCAAGCCCGGGAACGATTGAGAACCCAAACTCTGCCGATTCTGGCTATTGCTTCGCCCTCCTTTGGCGTAGCTTCGAAGAATACGGTCGTCGCTGCAGGCACCACGCGGTGCGTTGTTGCATGCCGGCCGTCGAAATACTGCTGAGACGACCACCGACTCCGTATCCGGAGCAGGAAGGGAAGGCGCCGCCATGGCCGATAGCAAGTTCGTTGAGTACCTCGACGGGGACGAATTCCCGGGCAAGATCGGCAAGACGATCGACGATTCGACCGAAGCCTGGCCGATGCCGCCGGCGGCGCGATCGGGAGCTCCGAACGTCCTGTACTACGTGCTCGATGACATCGGATTTGGCCAGCTCAGTCCGTTCGGTGGCCTGATACCGACGCCGAACCTCCAGCGTGTCGCCGATGCCGGGGTCCTGTACACGAACTTCCACACGACCGGCCTCTGCTCACCAACCCGCACCTGCATCATCACCGGACGCAACCACCACACGAACGCCATGGGTTCGATCAGCGAGTGGTCAACGGGCTATCCGGGCTACAACGGAACCATGCCCTTCAAGCACGGCTTCCTCTCCGAGATACTCAAGGAGCAGGGCTACAACACGTACATGATCGGCAAGTGGCACATGTCGCCATCGACCCACGAGTCTGCTGCAGGACCCTATGACCGGTGGCCTCTGGGCCGTGGCTTCGAGCGCTACTACGGATTCCTTCCTGGCGAAACGGATCAGTGGTACCCGGATCTCACGTATGACAACCATGCCCACACCCCACCGGCCACGCCCGAAGACGGCTACCACCTGTGCAAGGACCTCGCCGACATGGCGATCCAGTTCATCGGTGACGCCAAGAACATCTCACCGGACAAGCCGTTCTACCTGCACTACTGCCCAGGCACGGGCCACGCTCCGCACCACATCTTTACGGAGTGGTCGGACAAGTTCAAAGGCAAGTTCGACATGGGATGGGACGAGTACCGCAACATGGTGTTCGCCAACCAGAAGAAGCTC
>JBLYYW010000479.1:0-7130 GCA_048550155.1 Acidimicrobiales bacterium
CATGGTCCATAACCGACGTTCGCACCGCCGGCACCGACCGGGCCACCGAGTCAGAAGAGCTCAGGGCTAGCCCGCCTCGGTTCTGGCTTCAGCGACCAGCGAAGGCACCGAAATCGAATTGACGCCGGTTTCCCGAGGGAATCCCGCAGGGCAGGTTCCCTCCACGCCGGCGGTGTCCGAGGGGCCGAGACGATCGGCTGGTTCGGCGATATGCCGGAGCCGAAGGAGCAGGGGAAGCGCGAGGACCGTAATCGATCCGCCGAGCACGTAACCGGCTGAGTAGGACCGAGCATCTGAAACCGAACCCAGCCCGACTTGGCCACCGACACCCCCGACCGAGCTGACCATCGCGTCGAAGGAAACCACGGTGGCCCGGTGCTCCGAGCTCGTCACCTCATGCAGATACGCCTGGCGTGTTGGAGACATGACACCCATCGACCCAGCGAGCGCGAACAGTGCGCCAACCGCCCAGGCAAACGATGAGGTCACGCCCATCGCTATCGCGGAAGCCGAGGCGACCCCGGCTGCGCCGAGCAGCATCGTGGTTCGCCGACCGCAGCGGCGACTCAAAACAGCAACGATCTGGTTGCCGGCGATCGTGGCTACTGACAACCCGGCAGTCACCAGGCCGATCACCCACACCGCGTCACGATCCAGCAGCTCGAGCAGATAGGGCTGAACTGCGTAGAAGCCCCAGGCCGTGAAGATGCCTTGAATCGATCCGACGATCATGAGCAGCCGCAACCCGGGTTGTCTCCAACCGTGAGAGATTCCCACTGTGGTCTGCAGCCGCATCAGCGCCGGGATCTCTCCGAGACCGAGCGGCTGCTTGGCGAAGCCGACTTCGACCATCATTCGCCTGGCGATCAGAAACACCCCGATCAAGAGCACCGCTCTGACGACAAATGGGACAGCGAGATCGATCTGCCCCAGAAACCCGCCGGTGATCGTGCCGACAAACATCGCGACTCCACTGACCTGTTGTCCGCGGGCGAACACACCGTCGAGGTCGGCACCGGAGTCAACCGCACCCAATCCGTCAACCAGCCACGCTTCCAGAGCACCCGAATAGAACGTGAATCCAAGGCCCATTGCCACAGATACCGCTCCGAAGATCACCAACCCTGCCTCCATCTGGGCGGCAACGAGGTACAGCACGGTCGTGACGCTCAGAATGCCCACGCTGGCGAGGTACGAGATTCGTCGGCCCATGGTGTCGGCGATGACTCCGGTCGGAATCTCGAACAAGACCATCCCGGCCGAGAACAGTGCGTTTGCGATGAACACCTCTCCGATCCCAAGCCCTGCATCCAGCAGAAACAGAGTGTTCACGCTCCAAATGAGTGAAGCTGCCAGGGTGTACATTCCGGCCAAGATCATGTAGGTCCGGATCACCTGTTGGCCATCCACACCAGAAGCCTCCCACGGAACTGTCGTCTGGGCGAGCCCACCACTCACCGGGCATCATGGACCTTCGGCTCCGTCTTCCCAGCACGAGCCCTCCGACGGGACCTTCTGCTCTTCTCCAGATGACCGTTCGGGCTCACCCTGGATTCGGTGCCTCAGCCGGTCTCTTTTGATCTGGGTGTGACCGAGGAACCAAGAGGCAGAGAAATGAGCGTGCAAACATCATGGACGGGGGCGGCCATTGCCGCCGAGGGGATCTCGCGCCGCTTTGGCGACTTTGTCGCGGTCGACAACGTCGACCTCGTCGTAGAGCAAGGCGAGCTCTTCTCTCTACTGGGCCCGAACGGAGCCGGGAAAACGACGATGATTCGAATGTTGTGCTGCCTGCTGCGGCCAACCGGTGGCACGGCCACCATCATGGGACACGACATCGGCAATGAACCGTTGGCGGTGAAGCAAACCATCGCGGTCTCGCCACAAGAAACTGCAATAGCTCCGAATCTGAACGCCGAGGAGAACCTGCGGCTGATGGCTGGGCTACACACCATGGAGCGGTCACAAACCGACAAGAGATGCGACGAACTGCTCGAATTGATGGCGTTGAACGACCGAGCGAGTGAACGTGCCAAGAAGTACTCAGGGGGGATGCAGCGTCGCCTCAGCATCGCGATGGCGCTGGTGTCCGATCCCCAGGTGCTCTTCCTCGACGAACCCACACTAGGCCTCGACCCGCAGGCTCGACGTCGCATGTGGGAGTACATCGCCGAGTTGAAGGGCGAAACGACAATCGTGCTCACCACGCACTATCTGGAAGAGGCCGACGCTCTGGCTGATCGGATTGGCGTAATCGACTCCGGTCGGTTGGTTGCGCTGGGGACACCGGACGATCTCAAAGCGAGCATCTCGGGTGCGCCGGTGATGGTGGTTCAAGCCTCGGGAGTCACCGAAGCGGCCCTGGATGCCCTGCGTCTTGTGTACCCAACAGCGCGGGCAACCGCCGACGGCCTGGAGATCGAGGCGGACAACGTCAGTGTCTACGAGGTCGGCGACTGCCTCCACCGCTTCGATATCGACATCCGGTCGACCGTGGTGAAGGAACCCTCGCTCGACGACGTGTTCATCGAGCTGACCGGAAAAGAGCTGCGATGAGGAAGACGCTTGTTCTGACGGCAAGAAACCTGAAGGAGATTCTGCGGGATCCGCTGTCGCTCGGCATTGCGGTGGCGCTGCCTGTTCTGTTGCTCCTGACACTGCAGGCCTTGGGTGGTGACAGTGCCCTCTTCCTCACCCCTACCTACCTGACGCCGGGAATCGTGCTGTTCGGAATGGTCATGGTGATGTTCGCTTCGGCCATGATCCTGGCCCGCGACCGGGAAACCGCGTTGTTGGCACGGCTCCTGACAACACCGTTGCGATCGATCGAGTTCGTCGCCGGCTATTCCGTTCCCTACGTTTTGGTGGCGCTGGCGCAGGCAGCCGTTCTGCTGCTCATTGGAGCAGCTTTGGGACTCGATGCTGTCGGATCAATCGTGCTGGTCGTCGTGGTCATGCTGCTCATGGCGATCTTCTACGTCGCACTCGGGATGGTCTTTGGGTCAGTGCTCACTGTGGCCCAGGTCTCCGGCGCGTACGCGCTGGTGCTTTTGCTGACCATCTTCGGAGGTGCGTGGTTCGACCTGGAAGAAATCGGTGGCGTCTTCTTGGCGGTTGGGAACGCGCTCCCATTCAAGCATGCGTTGGATGCTTCCCGAGCGGTGCTTGCCGATGGGGCCGGACTGGGCGATATCGGCACCGATCTGATGTGGATTGGGGGATACGCCGTTGGCGCTTCCGTGCTGGCGGTCGGGGCCTTCCAACGACGCATGTTGGAGTAACCCACGCTTCCGCTTGACCAAGAGCAGGGTTGGGCAGAAACTCGTATGAGCCCACCGAGGAGGTCCTCGTGAGAGTTCCCGTTCTTTCCTACGAGATCCACATTCGCGCGCCCGTGTCCGACGTTTGGCGAGCGATCACCGACGGCGACCAGACCGTCCAGTACTTCTACCGAACCAGGGTCGAGTCCTCATGGGAGGACGACTCGAGAATCGAGTATCGGTCCCCCGACGGCCACATCGTGGGCGACGGCAATGTGCTTGCCCATGAGGAGCCGTTGCGTCTGGACATGACCTTTCATGCCCGCTGGGATGAAACCCTCGAATCCGAAGGGCCGGTCAGGATGGTGTGGCTGCTCGAGCCCCAATCCGAGACTGTCACCAAACTCACCGTCGAGTACTACGGGTTCGAGCCGGACAGCGTGACCATGGAGCACTTTCAACCCGGGATTGCCTACATCCTCAGCGGCCTCAAGACCCTGGTGGAAACGGGCGAACCGCTGGGCTTCTAGTTGTCCAGCCACACGCCGGGCCCCATCGCATCGATCGCAGACACCAGTGCGTCCACTTCATCTGCGGTGTTGAAGTAATGCACCGACGATCGAACAATCTGATGGAGACCGCGGTCGGGGAAGTCCAGCCGCGCTGACCCCTCTGAGGAGGTCGAGACGTTTATCCCTTGGCGGCGCAAGGACAACTGAACCTCGCGGGCATTCCACCCTTCGACGGTGAAGGTGACGATTGCCGACCGATCGACACCCTTGTCTTGCACGGTCACGCCAGGGACCTCGGACAAACCGGACCTCAGACGGGTGGACAGCTCCCGGTTTCGGGCCACGACGGCATCCATGCCGATCGATGCGGCGTACTCGAGTGCTACGGCCAGGCCCACCTTTCCGGCGAAGAACACCTCATAGGGTTCGAACCGGCGGGCCGATTCGAGCGGTGTGATGCTCATCGGTGCATCCCAGAACGCACCCTGCATATCAACCCCGGCCGGGTTACCCATCTGTGCCAGAGCTGCATCGTTGGCCCACACCATGCCGGTGCCTCGTGGGCCGCGAAGAAACTTCCGGCCGGTGAACGACAAGATGTCACAACCGATCTCTTCGACCCGAACGTGCAGCTGACCGACCGACTGGCACGCATCGACCTGGTACAGAATCGGTGTCCCCCTCAGGATCTCACCCACCCGGGTCGCAGGATTGATGAGTCCTCCCTGCGTGGGAACATGGGTGAGCGACACCAACCGGGTTCGATCGTCCAGCATCGACTCGAGCGCCTCGACATCCACCTGGCCGTCCTCATCGTCGGGAACAACGACAACATCGACGCCCTGGATCTCGTGGGCGCGAAGCAACCCACCCATGTTGCTCGGATATTCCGCCTTGGTGGTCAGTACCCGATCACCGGGGCGGAACCGAAGCGACGAAAACGCGGCGTTCCATGCTCGTGTAGCCGACTCGACGAACGCCCAGTTGCGGGGCTGCCCGCCCAGGAGCGCGGAGGCGTTGGTGTAGACCGACTCGAGCGCCTCAGCACGATCGCTGGCGATCTCGTACCCGCCGATCCGAGCCTCAGCTTGCAGGTAGTCAACCACTGCGTCGACCACGACCGCCGGTGGCAGGCTCGAACCGGCGTTGTTCAAATGGATCACGGAAGAACAACCGGGTGTCTCCGCCCGAATGGTCTCGATATCAAGGCTCACTCGGCGATGGTAGAACCACCGGCGAACATCGGGCTGAACTTGCCGAGACCCATCTCGCGGTGGAACATGGGCTCGCCGACCACTCGGAGGTTTCTCCCATGACCCTCACCGTCCAGAACCTTCGAAAGACCTTTGGCGAACGGGTCGCAGTCAACGACATCAGTTTCGATATCGCCACCGGTGAGACATACGGGCTTCTCGGACCGAACGGAGCGGGGAAAACCACAACGATCTCACTGATCTGCGGACTGCTCGAAGCCGATGTGGGCAGCGTCACAGTCGCCGGTGCTCCGGTCACCACCCGGGCTGTCCAAGCTCGAGCGCGAATCGGTTACGTCCCCCAGGAGATCGCCATCTACCCCGACCTGACGGCTCGGGAGAACCTGACGTTCTTCGGCAAGCTCTACGGGCTGAAAGGAGAACAGCTCACCAAACGGCTCGAGGAGGTGCTCGCCGTGTTGGGGCTCTCGGACCGAGCCGATGAGCGCACCGAGAACTTCTCCGGTGGTATGCAGCGGCGCCTGAACATCGGACTGGGGCTCCTTCACGAACCCGAGTTGCTCGTGCTGGACGAGCCCACCGTCGGCGTCGACCCTCAGAGCCGAAACGCGATTCTCAGTGCGGTGGAGGCGCTGAGCGAGGAAGGTCTCGCACTGCTCTACACGACCCACTACATGGAAGAAGCGGAGCGGCTGTGCGACCGGGTCGGGATCATGGACGAAGGCAAGATGATCGCCGAAGGGACTCGTCGAGAATTGGTGGCAGGGGTCGGTGAACACGACCGGGTGCAACTAGAGCTGGTGGATCAAGTTGATCTCAGCGCTGCGAAGACGCTTCCTGGCGTCGACCGGATCGTGACCGATGGTCTGCGCAGTGACGTGTATCTCGACCAGGCCGCGCAACGCCTTCCGCTCCTATTGGACGCCGTATCGTCGGCGGGTGGTTCTGTCCGGGCCGTCGAAGTGGTGGAGCCGGATCTGGAGGCGGTGTTTCTCAACCTCACCGGCAAAGCACTGCGGGATGACTGATCGGATGAACCCCACCCTGCTCATCGCATCATGGAACATCCGTCGGTTCATCAGGAACCGATCCTTCTTCATTCTTGCGATCGGCGCCCCGTTTCTGATCATGGCTGCTCTTTCTTCGACGATCGGTTCGGCGATTTCGGGAGAGTTCCGACCCCAGATCACGATTGCTGATGAGTTGGGAGACGGATCCCTCGACGATCTCATCATCGGGCTCGAAGAAGCTGGTTTCGACCGGCTTCAGGTGGTTGAAACCCGAGCGGAGGCTCAACGGCTGGTCGAAGACGGCGAAACCAGTGCAGCGATCGTGTTCACTGCCGACACGGCTCGGTCCTTCGCCAATCCACGGAATGACCCGGCCGCGATCGTGGTCGTCGCCGATGCGGAGGCTGAGATTTCTCGATCGGTCGCCGAAGCGATCGCCCGTCGTACGGCCCGCACCTTCGATTCGATACGGATCCTCAACGAACTGGGCGCACCGGCAGATGACTTGACCGAGACGCTCGTCGTCGTCGACGCGGAGAACGTCGGCTCACGAGTACTCACCGACGGGACCTACTTCGCCGTCGGCATGGCGTCGTATTTCACGTTCTTCGCTGCATCGGCGCTGGTGGCGACAATCCACAGGGAACGTCGAGAATCGACATTGGCCAGAATGATGGTGGCCCCGATCAACCGAGCCGCACCACTGCTCGGCAAGGGCATCGCCGCAGGAGGAACGGCCTTGGCGTCCTATGCCGTACTGGTTGTCGCCTCCTCGGTCTTGCTCGGAGCGGAGTGGGGACCCCCGCTGGGAGTTGCCGCGATCGGCGCCGCGCTGTGTTTCGCCGCAGTGGGCGTTTCGAGCGCGGTCGTGTCGATGACCAAGACCGAGGAAAGCGCCGGACAGATCGGCGCGGTGATCGCGACCGCATGGGCGATCTTCGGCGGCGTCCTCCTTCAAATTCCGTCAACCGGCTGGTTCAGCAACGCGGCTCGATTGTCGCCTTTCAAGTGGGCGATCGAAGGGATCGGTTTGAACGCTGGCACCGGCACCGCCGGCGAAGTTCTCTTCAGCGCCACCGCAATCACGCTGTTCGGCATCGTCGGACTGTGCGTAACCGTGCTGCGGAGCAGCCA